>CAZUZJ010000160.1:0-6260 GCA_964624225.1 uncultured Desulfobulbia bacterium
CGGTGGAGGCCGGTCAGTCCCTGCTCTTTGATCGGGAAGCCATGCTGCGCCGGGCCGACAAGGCGGGCATCGTCGTTGTCGGCGTCTTCGAGGAAGCCGACGGCACCCTGGTTTTCTAACGTTACCGCCATGAAAGCAATGATCCTGGCCGCCGGCTTCGGAACCCGCCTCCGACCTTATTCCCTGGTGCGGCCGAAACCGCTTTTCCCGGTGCTCGATCGCCCCCTCGTTCTCCGGCTGATCGATCAGCTTCATGATAGCGGTTTTGATTCCATCCTGGTCAACTGCCATCACCTCAAGGAACAGATTGTCGATCTGCTTTCCGGCCGTGCAGGAATTTCCCTGCAACAGGAGTCGATTGAATTGGGCACCGGCGGCGGCATGCGGCTGGCCCTCGATTTTTTCGGCAGCGAGCCGGTGCTGGTGACCAACGGCGATATCTTTCACACCATCGATCTTGCCGCAGTCTATGCCGACCACTGCCGTTCCGGGGCGGCCGCCACCCTGGTCCTCCACGACTGCCCGCGCTTCAACAAGGTGGTGCTCGACGAGGACGGCATGATTGGTGATTTTGCCGGCAGCGGCGGCGGCCGGCAATGGGCCTTCACCGGCATCCAGGTGCTTGACCCGGCCCTGCTCGCCATTCTGCCGGCCGGGGGTTTTGCCAGCATCATCGACTGTTACCGGCACTGGATCGCGCACAAAACACCGATCCGCGGCCTGGTCGTCCGTGACCATTACTGGACCGATATGGGCACCCCGCAGGACTATCTCGATCTGCACGCCACCCTCCTGGCCGGCAATCTCATCCCGCGGCAAACTCCCTTCTACCATGGTCCTGGAGTGGCGGCGCCGGCCGATCTGCAACAGCTCGACTGGCTCTGCCTCGGCGCCGGGGCCCGGATCGGTCGAAACTGCCGGCTGCAGCGGGTAGTGGTCTGGGATGGGGCGCGGGTGCCGGATCACAGCCGGTTAAGCGACGCCATCGTCTGTTAGCCGGCGCGGGCGATCCCGGACGCTTGGTCAACCCTTTGGTGCCCGGCCAACGATGACAAACCCATAAAAAGTCTTTTTTCACCACAGAGCGCACTGAGCGCGCAGAGAAAAATTTTTCAAACTACAATTAGTTGCCTCTGTGTGCTCTGTGGTCTCCGTGGTTAATTTTCAGTTTTACGAGACCATCAATTTTCATGGATACCGGAAAAAATGAACGGCAGCGCATTCTGACCCTGCTGGCCAGGAGCGGACACGGGGGGCCGGACCCTGCGGCGGCCGATCTGCGGCCGATGTCCGGCGACGGCTCGGACCGTGTCTTTTATCGAATACGCTTCAGCGACGGCCCCTCCTTTGTTGCGGCCTTCCCTTCCCGCACCCTGGCGCGGGGCAGGGAGGAGCAGGCCGCCGCCTTTGCCATCGGCGTCCATCTTCATGATCTGGGCGTTCCGGTGCCGAAGATCGTCGCCTATGACCGGGAGAGCGGCCTGCTGATCTTCGAGGATCTCGGCGATGTCCATCTGCACAAACTGGTCAGATCGGCGCAATCCTTTGCCGAGGTGCAGCCCTTCTATGCGCAGGCCATCGCAGGACTCGTCCGCTTGCAGGTCACCGGCTGCACCGGTTTTGATCCGCGCTTCTGCTGGGATACGCTGCGTTATGACGAGGCGCTGATGCTTGAACGGGAGTCGGATTATTTTCGCCACTCCTTCTGTCTCGATTACATGGGCAAAATTGCCGATGACCCCGGTCTTCTCATCGAATTTCGGCAACTGGCCCGGCGCGCCGCCCAGCAGCCGAACCATTTTCTCCTCCATCGCGATTTTCAGTCCCGCAACCTGCTGGTCAATGGCGGAGCGGTGCACATCATCGACTATCAGGGCGCCCGTTTCGGTCCGCTGGCCTATGATCTCGCCTCGCTGCTCATCGATCCCTATGGCGGTCTTGCCGAAGAACACCAGGACGCCCTGCTCAGCCTTTATCTGGATTGTCTCGCCGGGTATGTCAGTGTTGATGCCGACGCCTTCCTCGACGGCTATCACTGCCTTGCCCTGCAGCGCAACCTCCAGATCCTTGGGGCTTTTTCCTTTTTAAGCGGCCGGAAGGGCAAGCCTTTTTTTGAACAGTTCATCCCGCCGGCCCTTGACTCGCTGAAAATGCTTTTGCGTAAACCCCAAGGAAGGGAGTATCCTGTCCTGACCACCCTGGTGGACGAGTTGCACGATCAGCTTGCCCGCGCCCGATTCTTCGATATGGATAATGAACATGATGGATAACCGCTCCTGTCCCGTTGTCGCCCTGGTCGGCAGACCGAATGTGGGAAAATCGACCCTCTTTAACCGGATCACCCGCGGCCGCAGGGCCATCGTTGATCCGACCCCCGGGGTGACCCGTGATCGCCATTACGAAAAGGTGACGATCGATGACCGGCATTTCATGCTGGTCGATACCGGCGGCATTGAGCTTGACCGCGACGAAACCATGAGCAGCCTCATCCAGCAGCAGACCATGCAGGCCATTGACGAGGCCGATTTCATCGTGCTGCTGCTCGATGCCCGTGGCGGGCTGCTGGCCGAGGATTACGAGGTGGTGCGGATGCTGCGCCGCATCGACAAACCGGTTTTTCATGTCGTCAACAAGATCGATGGGCCGGAACAGGAAATGACCCTGCTGTCCCAGTTCTATGAGCTGGGCATTGACCGTCTCTGGCCGGTTTCCGCCGAGCACGGCTATGGGGTTCTCGATTTTCTCAATACCCTCTCCGCCGCCATGCAGCCTGCCGAATCAGCCGAGTCGTTGCCCGAGGATACCATTCGCATCGCCTGCATCGGCCGGCCCAATGTCGGCAAATCGTCCTTGATCAACCGTCTGCTCGGGCGCGAGCGGATGGTGGTTTCCGAGGTGCCCGGCACTACCCGCGATTCGGTCCATACCCTGCTCGAAACCAAGGCCGGCACGTATCTTCTCATCGATACCGCCGGCATCCGCAAAAAAGGCAAGGTCACCGAGAAACTGGAAAAGTTCAGTGTTCTCCGCTCCCTTGCCGCCCTGGAGGAGTGCGACATCGCCCTGTTGCTGGTCGATGCCGGCGAGGGCATCACCGAACAGGATGCCCGGGTGATCGGCTATGCCCTGGAACGGGGCAGGGCCTGTCTCGTTCTGGTCAACAAGTGGGATCTGGTGAAGGGGGATGTCAAAAAACAGAAGTGGATCATGAACGAGGTAGCCATGGCCCTCCGTTTTATGGAGTACGCCCCGGTCCTGAAGATCTCGGCCCTGACCGGCACCGGCGTTAAAAAGATCCTGCCGGCGGTGAACGAGGTCTATGAACAGTATCGGATGAGTTTTTCCACCAACCGCCTCAACACCCTGCTCGGTCAGGCGGTCGAGGCCCATGTCCCGCCGATCCACAAGGGCAAACGGCTCAAGCTCTATTACACGACCCAGGTTGGGGTGAAACCGCCGACCTTTGTCATCTTTGCCAATTATCCGAAAGGGGTTCATTTTTCCTATCAGCGCTTTCTGGTGAATCAGTTCCGCGACGGTCTCGGTCTGAGCAAGATACCTGTCCGTATCGTTCTCAAGGAAAGGCAACGCAAAAAGTACGAGTGAAAGTGTCAGGTTTTCTTCTTTTTTCGTATCGTTATGGGTCCGGTGACCGCTGCTTTTGTCTCTTTTTGCCAACACCCGGTTCTTTTTTTTTGAGTAATTTTAATGAAATACTTTGTGAATGTGAAAAAAAGCATATAAGATAAGAAGAAAAGATGGAAGGCAGGTCCCGGCCGGCGTACCTTTCCGGTGGCGTCGGTCGGAAAATGCGAAAAACAAATGAAGAGTCCGGTATGTCTTCTCAGCTTCTTTCACCATACAGACACCAGCAAAAAACCCTGCTGTTCATCGGTGAAGACAGAAATTACTGTCGCACCCTGCTTCACGCCCTGCGCCAGGCGGAATTTGTCGTCCGCCGGGTGCCGGTTGGTGAAGAACAGCAGAATTTTATCGAGACACCCTGCATTCACGGGGTCATCATCTGCTCCACCGACCATGACCATCTGGACGGCATTCATTTTCTCGAACTACTCCGTTCCTTCCGGCGGGAGGTGCCCCTCTTTTTTGTCGCCCAGCACGGCTCCGAGGAAAAGGCGATAGCGGCCCTCCGTTTCGGCGCCACTGATTATTTTTCCGGCCCTGAACCGGCTGAGGAGATGATTCGCGGCGTCAGGCATCATCTCCACGACGTGGCGTCGATCTACGATGTCGCTGCCCCGGCCAGGAATAAGGTACAGATTGACGAGCCTGATCTGCTCGGAGTCAGTCCGGCGATGGAGGAGGTCAAGCGTTATCTGCTCAAGGTGGCGAGCCGGGACAGCACCGTGCTGCTGACCGGCGAGACGGGCACCGGCAAGGAGCTGGCCGCCGAGTTTATCCACTGGCACAGTAAGCGGCGCAATCGTCCGCTGATCCGAATCAATTCATCCGCCATGCCGGAGCAACTGGTGGAGAGCGAACTCTTCGGCTATGAGAAGGGCGCCTTTACCGGCGCGGTCAGTGCCAAGGCCGGCAAATTCGAACAGGCAAACGGCGGCATCCTCTTTCTTGACGAAATCGGCGAGATGTCGCTCTTTGCCCAGGCAAAGATCCTGCGTATCCTGGAAAACAGGCGGGTCTACCGGCTCGGCAGCGGCCACGGCGTCGATATCGATGTCCGGGTCATTGCCGCCACCAACCAGAATCTCGAAAATCTGGTGGAGCGGGGGCTGTTTCGCAAGGATCTCTTTTACCGGCTCAACGTGGCCCGGGTCCAACTTCCTCCCCTGCGTGAGCGCAGGGAGGATATCCCCTTGCTTCTGGCGAAATTCATCAAGGAATTCAATGCATTGTTCGGCATGCACCTGAACGGCTTCACCGAAAAGGCCTGGTTTTCCCTGCTGAAATATGAGTGGCCCGGCAATATCCGCGAATTGAAAAACATCCTGGAGGCCACCTATATCAACGGCCCGGTCGGCACCATCACCTTTGACAGTCTGCCCCGCCCCTTTCAGGAGATCTTCACCACCGGCGGTTTCCGGCCCAAGAGCGAGCGGGATCAGGTGCTCTCCGCCCTCTTTGCCGTCAACTGGAACAAAAGCAAGGCCGCCGAAAATCTCAACTGGTCCCGGATGACCCTCTATCGCAAGATGGCCAAGCATCAGATTGTCCAGCACCGTACCGTGCGGACCCCGTTGTTCGACACCAATCAGTAAGCCTTCTCTTCCCACGTTGTATCGACCGTTGTGACAGGAGGCCGGACAGCCGCTGTCCTTGCCCGCCTTCCTAGCGACAACGGCCCTGGCGGGTCATTGACCGGGTCTTGTGCCTGGCCTGTCTCCCTGTTCCGCCGGCGCGGCTGTGACATCTTCCCCCTGTTTTTTTTTCCTGCTGTTGCCCCTGTTTGCTCACCAGAGCAATTTCGCCGGAATCGGAAAAAGCCTGATTCAGACGGATGCTGCATTGTAACTCCTTGTTTTTACATTCCTGTCTGCCATGATTACGGATTTTTGTCAGGCCATCATCTTCAGTCTTTTTCTTTCCAGCTCGGGATGGCCTGATTCTTGACTGTCGATCCTGTATGCCCGGTGATCCGCGCCAGGCGGCGAAAGGCAGGCAGATCGATTTAGCAGCGTTCAGCTCATAACGGAGGAAATGACGATGAAACAGACGGCAGCGCAGCAGAGGGCGGAGGAACGCATTCTTGCCCGGCAGACAGGAAACCGGATCTTCTGGAACGATGCGGGCACGGTGCCCGCATTCATCATGGGCGCGCTCTCGCCCCCCTCCAGCGACAGTGCGGAGCAGATCGCCCGCCGATTTCTCGACGACAACCGTGATCTCTTCGCCCTGGCAACAGGGCTGGCCGAGCAGTTGGAGGTTGCCGGGGTGGAGCGGGACGGCCAGGGCCATTTCCACGTCTCGCTTGCCCAGTATATCGCCGGGATCGCCGTGCATGAGGGCTCCATTCAGGTCCACATCGATCCGGACGGCGTGGTCACCGCCTACAAGGACAACCGGCTGGCCGCGGCGCCGGTGGATATGCAGCCGCGCCTTGCCGCCGACGAGGCGGTCCGGTTGGCGCGGGAGGATCTCGGCGCCGATGATGCGGCGGAGCGGGCGCATCGCCTCTGTCTGTATCGCGACCGTGACAAAAAGGTGCATCTCGCCTGGCATGTGGAACTGGAGGTGGCAGGTGAGCACGGACCGCGTCATTTCTTCATCGATGCGGCCGATGG
>CAZUZJ010000161.1:0-6156 GCA_964624225.1 uncultured Desulfobulbia bacterium
GGAACGCACCTGCGGATCAGCGGCGGCCGGTCCCGCGCCCATGAAGACGTAATCAACCGGTTCCGCCGGACCGTCGGTGATTTCGGCGACATCGGCCAGATAGACGGGCCGGCCATCCCGCACCGACACCAGCAGGCGGCCGACGTCGTCAGCGGTCCGGAGGAAAGCGCCGGTGTCAACGAGAAACTCGCGATCAGCGGCCGGAGAATTTCCGGCCTGCAGACGCACGTTGTCCTGCCGGACAGTGGCGGCGATAACCGACGCGGTGAGGTTGTAGGCCTTGAGCCGCACCGGATCAAGGCTGATGCGCAGCTGGCGCTGCTGGCCGCCGATCACGGAAAACTCCGAAACATCCTGATCCTTTTTCAGCTCGCAGGCCAGTTCCACCGCGATACGGCGCAGCTCGTAGCCGGAATGGCGGCCCCCGTCGCTCCACAGGGTCATGGTGAGGATCGGCACGTCGTCTATGGATTTGGGGCGCACCAGGGGCCGGGAGACCCCGGCCGGAATCTGATCACCATGCGACATCAGCTTGGTGTGGAGATTGACCAGGCTCTTTTCCATGTCCTCGCCGACATAAAAACGGACAATGGTGAGATTCATGCCGGGCTGGACGATGGAATAGATATACTCCACCCCCTTGATCTCCCAGAGAAATTTTTCCATGGGTCGGGTGACCCTCTCCTCCACCTCTTTGGCGGTGGCGCCGGGATAGCTCACCATGACGTCGATCATCGGCACGACGATCTGCGGCTCCTCCTCCCGCGGGGTGACGAGCACGGCGAAAAGGCCGAGCAACAGCGAGGCGAGGACGATCAGCGGGGTCAACTTTGAGGTGAGAAAGGCCCGGGCGATCTTACCGGACACACCGATCGTCTTCATCGGCCTGTTTCTCCGCTGATGACGCCGCCGTCCACGGCCCGCTCCGTCCCGGCGACAACCACCTTTTCACCCGGCGCAAGACCGGTCAGGATCTCCGTCATGTCGCCCAGCTCGCGACCGGTCCGCACCAGCCGGTAGGAAAGGACGTTTTTGTCGTCAACCGCATAGGCGCCGGTGAGCTGGCCCTTCCGGACAATGGCGCCGGTTGGGAGCTGGAGTACCGCTCGCCGGCCAACCGCGATGCGGGCCGTGACATGCTGACCGGAGCGCAGATTGTCGCCGGTCACCGCCACCTTGACGAGAAAGGTGCGGGTCGCCGGATCAACACTGGGAAAAATGGCGGCAATGGCGGCGGTCGGTCCGGCCATGCCGCTGCCCATCTCGATATACACCGGGCTTTCGCGGTTAATCCGCTCGGCCAGGGTTTCGCTCACCCAGAGATCGAGGGCAAACGAACTGTTATCCTCGATGGTGAAGAGGGGCGCACCTGGCATGGCCATGCTGCCGACCTCCGCCCTTTTGGCGATGACAATGCCGGAGACCGGGGCGGTGATCCGGGAAAATTCCCGGTAGACTCCGGCCTCCCTCCTGCCGGCTCGGGCCCGCTCGACGACCTTAGCCAACCGGGCCTCTTCCAGGGCTGCCACCTCGCTTGCGATGCGGGCCTGATCACGTTCCTGCCCGGTCAGGGCACGGCCTTCAAAGAGCCGCTCATAGCGACGAAAGGTAATGTCCGCAAGCTCCCTCTGCCTGCGCGCCGAGGCCAGTCCCTGTTCCGCCTCGGCCAGGGCCGCCTCGGCGCCGGCGACTTTCTGACGGAGATCGCGATCATCGAGGAGGGCGAGCAGCTGACCGGTCGTCACCGATTGCCCTTCCCGAACCAGCACCTCAGTGAGGGCGCCCATGGTCCGCGCCGCCACCATGCTGGTGCTTTTGGCAATGAGGGTGCCGGAGGTCTGATACATATCATCGCACTCGACGAGTCGCATCTCGCCGACCTCAACCCCGGAGACCAGCGGCCGCTCCGGCCGGTCGCCCCTGTCCGGCTCCGGCCCATTGCCGCAGCCGGACAGGAGAAGCAGCGCCGGCAGCAGCGCCAGTCGCATCCATCTCCCCATGACGTGCATCCCCCTCTTACCGCCCATTGTTCGCCTCATTGGTTTCCTCAGCAACTCCCAGATCATGGAGAATCATGCCGCCCTGACAGCTCAGCAGTGCCCGGGCAACGAGATGGTCGTTACGGCCGGCCACCACCATGGCCCGGGCCTGATCGAGGGCGGCCTGGGCATGAAGCAGATCAACGAGCTGGGAGAGGGAATTCTCGTAGCGGATCCGGACCAGCCGCTGTCCTTCATCGGCCGTGGCCAGGGCGGCCTCGGCCAGTTCAAGATTCTTACCGCTCTCTTCAACTCCCCGGTAGGCCTCGTAGACCGCGAAATCGACTCGTTTCTTCAGTCCGGCAAGGTATTCATCGCTCTCCGTAATGCGAGAGCGCGCCTTCGCCTTCTCGTACTGCCGCCTGCCGCCGTCATAAAGCTGCCAGCGGGCAATGGCCGAGACCTGCCAGCTTTCGCCCTCGCCGCCAAAGGGGCTTTCATGATCATTGAACTGATAGCTGCCGCCCACCCCGATGGTGGGCAGAAAGCCCGCCCCGGCCAGGTCAAGCCCCTTGCGGGCCACCTGCCGACGCGCCGCCATGGCCCGTATGTCATGGCGGCCTGCCGCCGCCTCCTGCCAGACGGCAAGTTCCCGGTCCGGCAGGTCGATCTCTTCGCCATCAGCACCGATCGACTCATTGACACCGAGCAGCAGACCAAGCCCCCGGCGGGCCACGTCATGATTTTTTTCAGCGCTCACCAGGCGTTGCTCGGCCGCGGCCAGGGCGGTTTGTGCCCGCAGGATATCGGAGTAAAGTCCCAGCCCGTTGTCATGGCGCACCTCGGCGATGCGGACATGTTCGATCGCATCCTCTATCCCCTTGGCCGCCGCCACGACAAATTCCCGGCCCGTACGCACCGCGAGATATGCCTTTACCACCTCCAGGGCAATCTCCTCCCGGCTTCGCTGGAATTGCATCGCCAAGGCCTCGGCCTCCTTGCCCGCCATTTCCTCGCCAATTTGCACCTGTCGGGCAAAAAGAGGCTTTTCAACAACCAGGGAGGTCTGGAAATCGTTGGCAGGATCAGGATGATTGAGGGAATCGATGCGAAAATCCGCAGCGGTAAAACGCTGCTGATTGAGTTTGACCATGAAGGTGGAGGTGGGGTTGGCGGTACGCAGATAACGCTCCTCAATGGTCAGGGTTGGTCCCATGCCGCTTGCCGCGAGACCGATCTCCTGGCGGCCCGCCTCCACCGCGCTTCTGGCGGCCCGCACCAGGTGATTGTCCCGCAGGGCGACACGCACCGCCTCTTTGAGGTGTATCACCTTCTCTTCGGCGCAGAAACCAGAGTCTGCGACCAGCAACAGCCAGCAGCCAAGCACCAGCAGGACAACATTTCCCATTGGTGTGCCTGTTCCCCTCTCACCACAACTCATCGCCGCTCCACTCCTTGCGTGACGATTTTCTCCCGGCAGCCGACCTTGTCAAAACAGATCTGTTCTGGTAATTATACAGGATGTGTCAGATGAAACAAGCCGGATGGCGGTCAAAAAAAACCTGCGCCCCACCCCTGCCATGAACGCACTGAACAGACAATTTTACTGGGACATCGGCCAGACCGCGTTCAGCATTCTTGTTGTCATGCTGATCGGCGGCCTGCTTTATCTGCTCGCCACGCGTGCTTTGCGGATTCTCCTGGCCAGAAACGCCCTGGGAAAAACGTTTTATCTCGGCGTCAGGACCATCGTCAAATGGATCATCCTGCTTTCCGTGGCGGTTGTCGTCCTGCAGCAGGCAGGAATCAAGATCACCTCCATCATCACCGTCCTGCTGACCATCGCCGGCATGATCGCCATTGGCTTTATCGCGGTCTGGAGTATTCTCAGCAATATCTCTTCCGCACTGCTGCTGATGTTTTTCCCCCAGTTTCAGATCGGCGACGAAATTGAAATCATCGAACCGGTCGGCGGCGAGGGTCTCAAGGGAACGGTCAGCGACTTCAATCTTCTCTTCACCACGTTACGAGAAAAAAACAAGGACAGTGAAGAGAGTTACGAGACATGGGTGCCGAACAACGTGTTTTTTCAAAAAACGATTCGGCGCAAAAAAGGCGGGAAAACCGTCGCGCTCGGTCAGCATCTGATCAGCAAACCGATGAGCACGACAAAACAGGAACAATCACCGACCAACAGCTGAAAACGGCAGCCGCCACAGGCCGACCGCCCTGGCAATGCCTCAAATTGCAGCCCAACACATCAGAGCTCTGCGCCGGCAACGCCATCCCAGGCAAAGCGGGCAACGAATTTTGTCGGAATCGTAAAAACTGAAAATCAACCACAGAGACCGCAGAGCGCACAGAGATAACTAATTATAATTAAAGATTTTTTCTCTGCGTTCTCTGTGCGCTCTGTGGTGAAAAAAGACTTTTTACGGGTTTGTCAATTTTGGCGGAATCGTAAAAAGCCACGATTCCGACGGACCGTGTTTTGTAACCCGTTGTTTTCACTTTCCCGTCCGCCATGGTTTGCGGGTTTACGAGACCATCACTCACTATTCGCGCTACATCCCCCAGAGCAGATTACGGGAAATCCATCCACTTTTGCCGCTTTCATGCCGGACCTGCACCCAGTTTTTCGTTCTTTTCACCACCTGAAAGACCACACCGTATTTCGCCTGCCCGACGATTTTATATTTTGTGCCCGGTCCGCTGCGGATGTTGACGATTTTTGTCTTGACCACGACATGCGGGGTCGCCGAGGTAAGGGGTCCGTACACCCAACCGACGGTCCCCTCGAAATCCCTGACCTTCAACCACTTGCCCTGGCGATCGAGAACCTGAAGAGGAAAACCTTTGCCCAGCACCCATTGCACCTCAGTGCTGTCGGAAGGACCGCTGCGCATGTTGAGCTTGCTGCCAGCCACCGCCACCATTTTCGCAGCGCACAGGGAGGGAACGACAAGGAAGACCAGCAGAAAAACAGCAAAAATCACTCTTTTTGACATTGCATCACACCCGCTTTGTTATATAAAAAAGCGATACTGTACCATACCGGACAGACATTGCAAGGAGTCCGCCCCATTTGCAGGGGAATGAAAACAAAAAAAAACGTCAGACGCAAATTTTCCCGCAACACACCATCTGCACAGGTGACCTGTATGCATCATCTTTCCCTTTCCTTCCGGATCCTCCTTGCCTGCGGTCTGGTACTGCTGCCGGCCGCCGCGCCGGCAGCCGATCGTTCCGGCTTTGAGGAATGCTTGCTCAAGGCCCTGGACAATGCCGATGATGCCATGCCGGTTGGTCGGTTGAAAGAGGGGTGTCGCGCCCTTTTCCCGGAAAAAACCACCCAAGCCGGGTCGTCAGCGGCATCCGCCCCTGCCGACGATGCCCCGGACAAGAGTGCGGCCCTGGAGCGGCGCGTCTCCGCCGAAGCAAAAGGACATGACAACCTCTTTGCCATCATTCCGCACCGGCCGAACTATCTGCTCTTCGCCACATACAACGATACACCGAACGGCGCCGCCCTGAGCGGGGATGAGCGGGAAACAGACAACCTGGAAGTCGCCTTCCAGGTCAGCTTCAAGACGCCGCTGCTCCGCGACCTGCTTGGCGAGGACAACGGTCATCTCTATGCCGCCTACACCATGAAATCCTTCTGGCAGGCGTATAACAACGAGATATCGAGTCCGTTTCGCGCCACCGACCACGACCCGGAACTCTTTCTCGCCCTGCGCAGCGGACTGCGTCTTTTCGGCTGGCACAACCCCTATATCCTCACCGGATTTTCCCACCAGTCAAACGGCCGCAGCGGCGACGAGTCCCGCAGCTGGAATCGCCTCTATCTCGATTTTCTTTTTGAAAAGGGGGACTACGCCCTGAGCATCAACCCCTGGTACCGACTGCCGGAAGACGACAAAACCGCGCCCGCCGACCCGAGCGGCGACGACAACCCCGACATCGCCAGCTATCTGGGTTACGGCGAGATCACCGGCGCCTGGACGCGCAACCGCCATACGGTCAGCGTCATGCTGCGCAACAACCTGCGCCGCCATGACAACCGCGGCGCGGTGGAGGTCGGCTGGAGCTTCCCGCTGAGCGAGACAATGCCGCTCAAGGGGTATCTGCATTACTTTAACGGCTACGGCGAATCGCTCATCGACTACGACAGCTC
>CAZUZJ010000162.1:0-6054 GCA_964624225.1 uncultured Desulfobulbia bacterium
GGAAAGTGCCACAGAAAACATACCGCCCCGGCATGCCGGGGTAAGGGTGAAAAGGCGAGGTAAGAGCTCACCGCCTTCATGGTGACATGGAGGGCAGGGCAAACCCCATCCGGAGCAAGACCAAATAGGAAAGCATTTGAGGGCGGCCCGTCCAACGCTTTCGGGTAGGTTGCACGAGGTGCCGGGTGACCGGCATCCTAGAGAAATGATCATGGCCTCCTCCGGGAGGTACAGAATCCGGCTTACAGCCCGCTCCTTCTTTTTTTCTCCACCCATTGCAACGCCAGCGCAACAATAACGTGAAATTCGACACTCCCGCAAAAACCGCCGCCATCATCCCGGCCGGCGGCATCGGCACCCGGATGGGACTCGGCCAGCCGAAGCAGTTCCATGAACTTGCCGGGGTGCCGCTGCTCGTCCATACCCTGCGCGCTTTCGAGGACGTTGGCGAGATCGAGATAACGATTGTCGCCGCTCCGGCCGATTACCTTGGCCATGCCCGCGCACTTGCGGAAAGATACCGGCTCCACAAGGTGTTGGTGGTGGCAGGCGGAACGCTCCGCCAGGATTCGGTGCAGGCCGGACTCATCCATGTGCCACGGGACTGCGAGTGGGTCGCCGTCCATGACGGTGCCCGCCCCCTGATCACTCCAAACCTCGTCCGCCACTGCCTCGCGGCGGCCCGGGCAAGCGGGGCGGCTATGGCCGCGGTGCCGGTGCGCGACACCCTGAAAGCGGTGGACGAAACCGGGATTATCCGCCGCACCATCAATCGAGAAGGAATCTGGCAGGCGCAGACGCCGCAGGTGGTGCGCACCGCCACTCTGACCAGGGCCTTTGCCGTAGCAGCCGCAAAGGGTTTCATCGGCACCGACGAGGCCTCCTTCCTGGAACTGATCAATGAGCCGATGGTCGTTGTCCCCGGCTCGGAGGAAAACATCAAGATCACCCGGCCGGACGATCTTCCGGTGGCCGAGGCCATTCTCATGAACAGAAGAGAGACCGCAGCGCAGCAATCACAATCAGCCCCTTTTCCGCGGGTCGGACACGGCTATGACGCCCACCGCCTGGTGGAGGGCCGCCCCCTCATTCTCGGCGGCATAAAAACCCCCCCCCCCGCCGGCCTGCTCGGCCACTCCGACGCCGATGTCCTTACCCACGCCCTGTGCGACGCCATTCTCGGCGCGTTGGGCGCCGACGACCTTGGCCGCCACTTTCCGGACAGCGATCCGGCTTACAAAGGGATCGAGAGTCTGCAACTGCTGGTCCGGGTGATGGAGGAGGCCGCGCGGCGGGGATTTGTCCTCGCCAATGCCGATGTCACGGTCATTGCCCAGGCGCCGAAACTGGCCACCTATTTCCCGGCCATGCGGGAAAAACTGGCCGCGATCTGCCGGGTGGCCGCGGAGCGGATCAACCTCAAGGGGACCACCACGGAAAAGATGGGCTTTACCGGCCGCCAGGAAGGCATCGCGGCGCATGCCGTGGTACTTCTGCAGCCAGGGTCCTGACCCGGCCCCCCCGCCGCCATCTCATCTTCGGCAGCGATCACCCCTTGGCCGAGACCAGGGCAACGACGTTATCCGGATAGCGGTGGATGATCTTGCGGCTGACGCTGCCCATGAACAATCCACTCATCATATTGCGGCCCCGCCGCCCCATGATGATCATGCAGCACGGCCGGCGGTCGATCTCCTCGGCGATGACGTCACCCGGATTACCGGCGCGGACCACCCGGGTAATCATCTCCTCGGCCACCCCGGCCTGCCGCAGCGCCCCCACAGCCTCCTCCACCACCTCACCCGCCGGCATGACCGTCCCGCCATCTTCTTCTGCATAACGGGCGAGATCAACGACATGGACGAGCACCACTTCCCGCATCACCGCCGTGCAGTGACTGGCAAGCAACGCCGCTTCCCGCACCGCCTCCAGCGAATGAATCGAGCCGTCAACCGGGATCAGGCAGCACGCGGCCGGACAGAGCGCGCCCTTCCCGCTTTTGCCGGTCAGATAGACACTGGCCCGGATCCCCCGGTGCAAAAGACCCGCGGCAACGCTGCCGACAATGATCCCCTGGAGATGGCTCAATCCGCGCCGCTCCATGACAATGGTCGAGTAGCCCTGATCCGCTATTGCACTGATGCGCTCCACCGGATCACCGTCCTCGATGCGCACGGCAACAGGCGCCCGCACCCCGGCTTGCCCCAGCAGATTTTTCACCTCATCGAGCCGCGGCGCGATATCGCGGACGACATGCTGCTCCTTCAGCTTGCGAAACAACTCGGAAGTGACCACATGCCGGGTGCGGACATCGACATTTTCCATATGGCTGCTCAAGTAACGGCCCGCCATGACATGCAGCAGGGTGATGTTCTCGATCCGCTTGCCGAGGGCGGCGGTGAGGGTGCCCATCAGCCAGGCCATCCGTTCACACGAAGGGGGAATGTCGAGGGGCAGCAGAAAACGGGTCAGTGGTTGCGGAATGGTCGTCATACCTCAACTCCTTGCACGAACGAGTGGATGCATATCAATAAAAGAGCAGCAACCAGACATTGGCCAGGGCCACGCTGAGCAGCATGTAGGGAAAACCGACCTTCATGTAACTGATAAAACGGATCGGGTGGCCGGCCGACTCTGCGATGCCAAGGGTCACCACATTGGCGCTGGCGCCGATCATCGTCCCGTTGCCGCCGAAACAGGCGCCGAAGGCCAGGGCCCACCAGAGCACATTGGAATCGGCGCCGGGAATGACCTCGGTGAGATAGGCGACGATGGGCAGCATGGTGGCGGTAAAGGGAATGTTGTCGACAAAGGCGCTCATGATGGCCGCCACCCAGAGGATGAGGCAGATGGAGACGGTGAGATTACCGCCGGACAGACGGAGCACCTCGTCGGCGATGATGTCGAGCAGTCCGGTTTCCTCCACCCCGCCGACCAGCATGAAGAGAAACATGAAAAAGAGCAGGGTGGTCCACTCGATGTCCTTTTCGATCAGCTCCAGCAGATCGACCTTTTTCGTCAACAGGCTGTAGGTAAAGAGCAGGGCCGCCCCGAAGAGGGCGGCGATGCTCACCTCCATGTGCCAGTAGCCATGGGAAAGAAAGAGTCCGATGACGATGGCCATGACGATGAGGCCGACACCGAGCAGGGTGGCGTCGGTGATCTTGTATTCCTCCCGCAGCTGGGCGAGAAAGCGCGGCACGTCATCGATCCTGGCCCGGCCGTATTCCCGGCCGTAGACCAGGCGGGAATAGAGAAAGAGGACGGCAAGAGCGACGGCGCAGGTCGGAGCGAGATTGACGACGAAATCGGTGAAGGTCAGCCCGGCGTAGGAGCCGATCATGATATTGGGCGGGTCGCCGATGAGGGTGGCCGTGCCGCCGATATTGGAGGCGAGAATCTCCGGGATGAGAAGGGCGATGGGGGAAATACCGAGGGAAAGGGCGATCTCGATGGAGACCGGGGTGAGCAGCAGCATGGTGGTGACGTTGTCGAGAAAGGCCGAGGTCACACCGGTGAAGAGCATGAGCACCACGGCCAGCACCATGACATTACCGCGAGCGAGCTGGTAGCTCTTGTAGGCGCACCACTGAAAAATGCCGGTATGCTTCAAAATGCCGACAATGATCATCATGCCCATGAGCAGAAAAATGACGTTCATGTCAATGGCGGCGATGGCGCTCTCATAGGAGAGGATATGATAATCAGGATTGATGGTGCCGACGGTATAGCTCACCACCAGCATGATCGACGCCCCGAGCATGGCGGCCAGGGTCCGGTGCAGCAATTCAAAGGAGATGAGCACATAGGCCAGGAGAAAGACCCCGGTGGCGACCCAGAAGGCCGGACCGGCCGCCCGCTTGATGGCGAGATTGGCGCGGGCGAGATAGCCGTCGGCGGTTTTGACAACAGCTATGCCCGGGATGGTCAGCGTCTCCCGGGCATAGCTGGTCTTGACGGCGGTGACGGTGATGTCGTCGACCGCGCCGTTGGCCACGGCCCCGGGAGGAAGAAGGAAACGGGCCTGAAAACTGCCGTCCGCCTCGGTGCGTGGCGGGCCGTCATGGTTGTTGCCGCCCTTTTCCGGGGCAAGCTGGATCGTCCCGGTCCTGACCTCGATTTCAGCTCCCTCCACCCCGACGCCGTGGGCATTGACCACCTTGCCATACACCTCGAAAAGATCACCCTCAGCCCCCGACATCGCAGGCGCCGAGCCGATGGAGCCGGCACGGCCGGTCGACACCGCAACACCGCAGAGGATTGCACAGCAGACAAAGACGACGGACAACCACCACCTTCCCCTGAAACGCACCATACCGATTGTCGCTCCTCCACGAAAAATTCCCGCACATGTGCCGGCCGGACCGCTGGAAGCGGCCCGGGAAAAATATCCCATTCCGCCCCAGTATCGCACCGGCCCTTTTTCCTGTAAAGGGAATTCTGCTGGTTATTAAAAACGGAAAATGAACCAGAGAGGCCGGGAAACGCAGAAAGTTACCCGTCTGTCATTGAAAGTATTTTCCCTGGGTTGCCAATGACAACAGGCCTTTCAGTCCAGGGGATAACTGCCCTCCAGGCGATGGACCGCGCCCTTGGGGGTCAGCAGGCTCGAATAGAGGTGAAAACGGCTGACAGTAAATTCGGGCAGGGCAAAGAGGCCGTTACCGGAGAGGAAATTAGTCAGCCGGACCAGCGGCGTTTCCTTCAATCGGGCCAGGGTGACATGGGGGGAGAATTTTCGTTTTTCCGGGGCGACGCCGATTCCGGCAAGGCGGACATCCACCTTTTTCCGCAGGCGGAAAAGCGGCTCCGACTTCTCCACGCCGACCCAGAGGACATGGGGTTCACCACGCGGCGGGAAACAGCCCAGTCCTTTCAGGGTCAGGGGAAAGGAGGGACATTCGACATGCTCCAGTCCCGACCTGACCTCATGAAACAGCCCACCATCCACCTCACCGATAAAACGCAGGGTCAGGTGAATCTGTTCGGGTTCAATCCATCTCGCCCCGGGCAGACCGAAACAGAGACGACCGAGTTCTTCCTTCGCCGTCTCCGGCAGGTCAATGGCGATAAAAAGTCGTATCATGGGGGTCGCTCCTTCTCATTCCCGGCGCCGACCCATCGTGGTTTAGCCGGCTCTGAAATTTTCTATAGCAGGGGGAGGACGGAAAGCAAAGAAGAAAGTGCGGAGATCGTAAAAGGAGGCGGCCCCGGGATTGCTCCCGGGGCCTGAAGGGTTGAGGTTCAACACTTGCCTCGTTGCCGATACCTTGCGGCTGACCCCGGCAACGAGGACTTTTGGAGGAATCACTGACTCTTAGGAGGAGAGTCCTACACCAAAGGAGAGGTGCCAAGCCGTGTTGTGACTTGTATCTCGTTTAAATAGCACAAAGCGTTCCACATCGTGACATTTTTTTATTTTTTCTCAGATTCCTTAGCGCACAGGGGATCTCCGCCATTACCGCCACCCCGCCGCTCCTTCCCCACCGTCGTTTTGCCGCCACAATCTGGCCATATGACCCATTTGCTGGTCATATGGCCAGATTGTGGGGCTTTTCTGCCAACCACCGGTCCGGTCTTTTGTGAAGCAGTTGACAAGAGACGGGGGATGGACTAGTTTGGCGGCAGCCGAACGGTCCACCCGCTTCGGGATCGCACTCCTGGAGAAAACGACGAATGAATAGCGAGCAAAGAGAAAAGGGCAGGGTCTGCGTCTCCATCGCCGGATCTAACAGGGAAGCGGCCCTGAACGGGGCGAGGCGGGCAACGGTCCAGGGCGGGGTCGATGTCATCGAAATCCGTCTCGACAGCCTGGCCGACCCGGCCGTCGTCCCCTTTGTCCGGGAAATCACGACCCCGCTGCTCTTCACCAACCGCCCGGTCTGGGAAGGCGGCCACTACGAAGGCCCGGAAGAGCCCCGCCTCGCCCTGCTGCGCCAGGCGGTGGAAGAGAACGCCGCCTTTGTCGATATCGAACTGGCGGCCGGTCCGCCGGCCATTGCCGCCCTCTGCCGGGCGGCACACGGCACCACTACCCGCATCATCGCCTCCTGG
>CAZUZJ010000163.1:0-6024 GCA_964624225.1 uncultured Desulfobulbia bacterium
ATCCACCCGCAGCTCTCCCGGCAGCACCGTCCGCACCGGTGAAAATGAGCTCGACCCGACCAGTGGAGCCCCAGCCGCCAGCCGCCACCCTGGAGGACCTGAAAGGAGAAGTTGCCGGCTGTCGGCGTTGTCCGCTGGCCGGCGCCGGCGGGGCGATGCTCTTCGGCGAAGGCAGAGAAACCGCGCCGGCCCTCTGCATCATCAGCGCCCCGCGCGGAATAACAGAGAGCGAAAACCACCAGGCCATCAGCGGTGAGGCCAGAGAGCTGCTGGTTCGGATGCTGGCCGCCATCAACCTGACCATGGCGGATGTCTTCCTGACCAACATCATCAAATGCCCCGCCACCAGCGAACCGGTCACCGCGGAACAGGCAGCCGCCTGTCTGCCCCTGCTGTTGCGTCAACTCGACCTCCTGCACCCCCGGGTCATCTGCACCATGGGCCATCTGGCCAGTCAGGTCATGCTGAAGTCATCCGCTCCGCTGCTTGCCCTGCGCGGCCGTTTTCACACCGTCCGTGGTCTGCCCCTCCTGGCGACCTTTCATCCTTCCCTGCTCCTGAAAAGCCCGGAAATGAAAAAAGCGGCCTGGCAGGACCTGCAGCTCATCCAGAAAAAACTCGGCCGTCCCCTCCCGGGCAAATCATGAGGCAAGACGGCGGTTATCCGGTCAACAGACCGCTCTGGCGGATACCGTCAAAGATAAACTGCACAGCCAGACCACAGAGCAGCACCCCGAAGACGCGGCTGATCACCCGCATGCCGGTGACGCCGAGCAGCCGCATCAACCGGGTTGCACCAAGGAGCCCGAGATAGGTGAAAAAGAGAATCACGGTGAGGGAGGAGAGAACGACAAGCTGACCGACGAGATCGCCCTGGACATCGGCCATCAGGAGAATCGAAGCGCCGATCGCCCCCGGACCGGCAATAAGCGGGGTGGCGAGGGGAAAAACGGAGATATCGTTTTTTGCCTCCGCCTCATGGGTCTCCTCGGTGGTGGCGCTGGTGGCGCCCGAGGGGCGGGCAAACACCATTTCAATCCCGATCAGTAAAAGGAGAATGCCGCCGGCGGTCCGCAGGGCGGCGAGGGAAATGCCGAAGGCGGCGAGCAGCGTCTCCCCCAGCAGGGCAAAGGCAAAAAGAATAACGGCGGCAATCAGGGTGCCGCGGCGCGCCATCGCCTGTCTGGCATGGGCTGATGCCGTGCCGGTCAGGGCGGCGAACATGGCGGCGACATCGATGGGACCGATGGTGGCGAAAAAGGTCGCCAGACTGACCACCGCCGTTTCAATCATAACTGGCAGCTCCCGGCAAGACAGGCCGGATAGGATGCGCAGCCACTCCGTGATGATTTCGCAAAAAGTCAATTTCGGGGATGGCTAAGCAAAAATCGTCACATGCGAGGCGCGCACATTTGTCGGAATCGCAAAAAAACCACGATTCCGACGGGCGCGCATTGGCACTCGTTGTTTTCACTTTCCCGCCTGCCACGTTTTGCGATTTTTTTTGCGAAATTACCATACATTTCGAGGAATGCGGCCTACTCGGGTACGCCGCAGCAACAAAGCAGTTGGCGACTTTTTGCGCCGCCATCACTACTTCTCTTCCCCGAAGACCAGGGCAAACAATCGCTTTGCCGCCGCCTCCTCCGGCTGCCTTTTCAGCCAGTCGAGGCACAGGGTCCGCGCCCTTTCCACCTCGCCCTGCCTGTGCAGAAGTTCCCCGAGCCGAAACAGATAGCCGGAATGATCCGGCACAAGCTTCAGGCACTTCTCATACTGAGCTGCGGCCTCGGCCAGTTTCCCGCTTTTTTCCAGGGCCTCGGCAAACTGGGCAAAGACATAGACCGTTTCCGGCAATGGGTCGACCGTCCGGTCAAGATAGGGGGTGGCCTCCGCCAGTCGCCCCCTTTTCAGGAAGGCCTTGCCGATCTTGATAAGATTGAGGTCCGTGGGTTTCGAGGAAAAAATCCGGTCAAAAATCTGCCGGGCACTATCCTCCATCTCCATATCCAGATAAAGTTTACCGAGATCAATGGCCAGATCGGTATTGAGCGAATTTTCCTTGTGAGCCTTGACCAGCAGGGAAAAGGCGTCCCCCTGGCAGCCATCGAGCCGGCAGACCTTGGCAAGCAGATGGGCGCCCTTGCCGCTCCCGGGATTTCTGGCCAGGTACTGCTTGAGAAACTGGCGGGCGCGGTCGTTTTGCCGGAGATGAAAATAGGCCTCGCTCAGGACAAAGAGGGCGTCGCTGTTGGTCTGCTCCTGGGCCAGCACCTCCCTGCCCAGTTGGGCAGCCTGATCATATTTTTTCGCGAGCAGCAGATTACGGGCCCTGCGCACCATCTGCTGACATAGCGCGGCGTTTTTCCGGCGTTGCAGAATGGCATTGACCGATTTCAGCAGATCCTCGCCACTATACGGCACCGCCAGGTAGCCATCCGCCAGCTCGTCCACCGCATAGAGCACCATGTCCTTGTTGCGGTTGTCCGAGGTCAGCAGCACCGGCAGATCGGAGAGACCGACGGTTCGGCGGATGAGGCGCAGTAATTCGAGGCCGTTCATGGCCGGCATGTTCATTTCAGTGATGACGAAATGAATCGATGCGCTCTTCATCAGGCTGCGCGCTTCCACCCCGGAGTGGGCCAGGCGAACTGCAACATGACCCGCCTGGCGCAGGATTTCCGCATCCCGGTCGAGTGTTTCCTGGTTGACGCCAACCAGAAGAAAATCCATCTCCTGGGTCGGAGCTGCCTGACTGTCACTCATGGAGTTCTCTCTCTGTTTTCTGACTCGTGCTGTCGCTGTTCGGCCTCACCTGTGTGATTCTTTCAATTGTTGTACCACAGCGGGCAACGAGAGAACAATTTTTTTTCTCCACCGCTCCGCTCTGCCGGCAAACACCGCCATCCCGCGTCAAGCCCCGGCTGGATGACAAGCCGCTTGGCCATCGGCCTGGTCAAAAAATCAGGAGGAGTTTCCGGCCAAGGGCAGACTGACCCCTGACGCCGGCGACCAGCATGGACACGCCCTAGCCGAGAATCTCCCGCAGTTTCCGCATCAGATTGGAGGGCATGACCGGTTTGGAGAGGAAATTGCGCTCGCTGTCGATGAGGGTGTTGCGGTCGGCCTTGACGTCAAGATAACCGGACATGAAGAGAAGCTTGATGTCGGGTCGGATTTTCCGCAGTTTTTCGGCAAGGGCAGCACCGTCCATGCCCGGCATGATGAGATCGGTAAAGAGCAGGTCAATGGGGCCGGGATAGCTGGTCGCCACCTGCAGGGCCTCTTCCCCGTTGGCCGCGCCGAGCAGGGTGTAGCCCAGGGGCGCCAGGCTGTCGACAACAATCTGGCGGATGATCGCCTCGTCATCCACCACCAGAATGGTCTCATTGCCGTAGCGCAGGCTCTTCTCCTCCCTCTGCTCCTCAACCTGCACCATGGCTTCTCCGGTGGCCGGAAAATAGAGTTTGAAACGTGTCCCCGTTTCCGGCTCACTGGCGAGATCAATAAACCCTTTATGCTGTTTGACGATATTGTAGATCGTGGCCAGACCGAGCCCGGTGCCCTTGCCCGGCTGCTTGGTGGTGAAAAAAGGTTCAAAAACGTGCTCCTGCACCTCAGGCGCCATGCCGTGGCCATTATCGGTGACCGCCAGCATGACATACGGCCCCGCTTCCACGTTCAGATGGGTCCGGGCATAGTGGCTGTCCACCTGGACATTGGCGGTGCTGATCGTCAGCCTGCCGCCTGACGGCATGGCGTCCCGGGCATTAACGGCGAGATTCATGATGGCCTGCTCGATCTGGCCGGGATCAACCTTGATGGCGCTGACCTCGGCGGCAAGCCGCAGGTCGAGGGCGACATCCTCACCGATCATCCGCAGCAGCATCTTGGCAAGGGATCGCACCGTGTCGTTGATATTGATGCTGCGCATCGCGAGCTGCCGTCGGCGGGAAAATGAGAGAAGCTGACGAACAAGGGCAGCGGCCTTTTCCCCGGCCTGCCGGATCACCGCCACATCCTCCCGCCAGCCCGGATCATCATCCTTGCGCAGCAGGGCAAGTTCGCTGTATCCCAGGATGCTGCTCAGGATATTGTTGAAGTCATGGGCCACCCCGCCGGAGAGCCGACCGATTGCCTCCATCTTCTGGGCCTGGAGAAACTGCATCTCAAGCTTCTTGAATTCAGTCATGTCCTTGGCAAAATGGATCACGCTCTTGAGCTCGCCGCCGGGACCAAGCACCGGCGAAGCGGAGACGAGAAAAGTTTTGCCTAATGATGCATGGACGATCTCGGCCGTGTAGGGGGCGAATTTCTCCACTGCCTCGGGAGCCGGGCAACCGGCGCAGGGATCGGCGGCGCCGCTGAACAACGCGTAACATTTACGGCCGACCACCTCCGCCGGCGAGCAGTTGAACATGGTGAAGGTAGCCCGGTTGGCCCGGGTAATGGTCATATCGACATCCTGGAGGGTGACGACATCGCCGATGGCGTCAAAGGTGCGCTCCCATTCCTCCTTGGCCTGACGCAACTCTCGTTCCGAATCCTGTAACTGCTCGACATGCCGCTGGAGACTTGCGGCCAGCTCCTTCATGAAACGGGCCAGGTCGCCCATCTCGTCATCCGGAACCTCGGGGCCGACCTCATAGTCATACTGCTGCCGCTCGATGGCGGTGATGGCGGCCCGCTGGCGTTCAAGAAAGGCGCGGAAATAGCGGCTGACCCGCCACCAGAGAACAACGGTGAGCAGAACGGCGGCAAGGCTGACCAGGGTGATGATCAGGGTCAGGCGCTGCTGACGCACCCGGCTCTCCGCCGCAATCCCGGCCACGCTCTCCTCGGCGAAGGTGAAAAAGTGCCGGGCCGTATCGGTGAGAAAATCCTCCCGATCCCGAATGCCGAGCAGATTGAGATAGAGGGCCTCGGTGTTGCCGATCAGGGAATCAAAGAGGGTAATGAGGGCCGGATCCGCGGCAGCGGCAAGGACACTTTGCCGCAGATCCTTCATGGCGGCGATATTGCCAAGCTCCTGATGATGATAGACCTCGTCGAAACGAAACGGCAGGGCATGGATACTCCGATAGAGAGCGAGGGAGGGCTCGGCCGGCAGCTCGGCCAGCAAGCGGTCAAACTGGCGGGAAAGATCATTTTGCCTGTCATGAAGGAGAACATCCTCTTCGTAACGGCCAAACAGCTCATCAAAGGCGACCCGGTAATGGCCGAGATAGCGGCGCACCGAGGCGATCCGGCTGCGGATGGCCGGGCTGAGCTCCCCTTGGTCGCCGGCCATCATTTCCAGCAGCTCGTTGGCCCGGGAGAACTCCTGCTCGAAGCGCGCCCGGTCAGGGGAACGGATCTGTCGCTTGTCGCCGATCTGAAAGGTGGAAAGCTCCCTGATCTGCAAATGAAAATCCTGGACCAGCCGCGTTTCGGCGCCGGCCCGATAAAGATCGCGCAGCCCCAGGGCAACGGTGCCGGCCAGAATGACGGTCAGCGAGGTGAGGGAGACAAAGAGCAGAAAAACCTTTTTCGTGAGGTTGACGCGCACCGTTATCGTCCTTAAGGGTTAGGGCCACCATGTGACCGGTCATAGATCAGCTCCGGCACCCGCCCACCGGTGGCCGCCTCCTTTACCCTGCCGTGCAGCATGCGATCATCGCCTCCACCCAGAAGGCGACCCCACGCTGCCAGTCCGCATCAAATTCCTCCACCCAGGTGATGGTGGGCAGAGAACGTCGCTCCATCTCCGGATCGATTTCCAGCCAGCGGGCGATCTGCGCCGCGCTCTTATCCGGATTATTTTTGAGAAACCGGTTCGCCTCCCGCAGGAGGGCAACCATTGCCCCTGCCACCTCCGGCTGCTCGCTTATGTACCGCTCCGAAGCGGCCAGGGCGCAACAGGGGGTGGAGTGCCACTTGCCCGCCGGCGGCAGCTCATGGAGCAGCGCAACGATTTTCCCCACCCCTCGCACCTCGGCCATGGCCGGAAAGGGCTGGTTGGCGACCACGCCGTCCACCAGGGCG
>CAZUZJ010000164.1:0-5994 GCA_964624225.1 uncultured Desulfobulbia bacterium
CGGCGGCATCGAGCAGGGTGCTGACAATGGCCGGGGTCGGCACCAGTTCCTCGTTTCTGATGAGGTTCATCAGATTCTCCGAGGCATGGGCAAGTTCCTTGACCTTGTCGAGGCCAAGAAAGCCGGCACCGCCCTTGAGGGAATGGACGGCGCGGAAGACCTTGTTGACGATATCGGTATCGATGTTGGCGCCCGCTTCCTCGATGGCGAGCAGGTCCGCCTCGATGCCGTCCAGATGCTCTTTGGATTCCTCGATAAAGGCCAGCAGGGTTTCATCATCTTCAATCAGGGGCATGACATGTTCTCCTCGGCGTTTGCCGCAGCCGATTGCGATGGGGCGGCAACGGGATCCGCCCGGACCGCTTGATTAACGAATGGTAAAATGATTGTCCAGGCGCATGACTTTGAACAGTTGACGAATATCGTCGGTCAGGTTGACCAGTTCGATCTCGCCGCCGCCGTTACTGGTAATGCTGTTGCGGATGGAGATGAGCAGGCCGATACCGGATGAGTCGATCATTTCCGTGCCGGACAGATCAATGGTGATTTTCTTTTCCCCGCTGTTGATGATCTCCAGAAATTCTTTTTTCAGCCCGGCGCATTGCGAGGCAACGATATCGACTCCGGGTTTCATGACGACGACGCCATCTTTTCGTTCAATGTGGCTCATGGTGTTTTCCCTTGCTGTGAATGGTCTGCGGCCAGGACGGAACCTTTCTATGATTCTATATGATTTTTTTGGTTAAATAAAGGGTATTGCCGGAATCGTTGTACCATATGGTGAAACCGTAATTGCCCATGGAATGGATGCCTCTTCCAGAAAGGGCGTTTTCAGTTACCCGCTGCTTGCGGAGATGGGCGCGCCAGTCGAAGCCTGTTCCCTGGTCGGACACGGTGATGGCGATTTCCTTTGTGTTGAAGGTAACGGCGCACTGCACCCGCAGGGCAGGATCCTGTTGGTTGCCGTGCAGGACCGCGTTATTTAATGCCTCTCTCAGGATATAAATAAATTCAAAAAGATTACAGTTGATTTGCTGGTCTGCGATAAATTTTTTGATTATCTCGACCGTCCTGTCGACATTAGCCAGGGTTGAGGGGAAAATGCAGGAGATGGCGTCCGGTTGTTCCGTGATGTCAAAATCCTGCATGGTCAGACCTCGATGGACATGATGACGATGTCATCGTCAGGTTCGCTTTTCTGGTCGCAGACAAGTTGTTTGAGGATTTCAGCCGCGCGCGAAACCGGGATCTGCCGTAATTCTTCCGCCATCGGAATAAGTTCGTGTGTCAGCGATGTCCACACCTGTCGGGAAGCAGCCCGTTCCAGTAGCCCGTCCGAGTAAATGTAAAAGCGGTCGCCCTGTTTCACCTTCAGGTCACATGCCTCGAAAAAGGCGTCATGGAGGATGCCCACCGGCGTGCCGCGCAGCGAGATGAACTGGGCATCGTCGTCCACCGGCACATAAAGAACCGGCGGATGACCGGCATTGATCAGCGACATGATGAGGGTCTGCCGGTTGAGGCGAGCATAAACCGCGGTCAGGTATTTTCCTTCCGGCAGAATGTCGATGAGCACGCTGTTCATCATCTTCATGCTGTCCGCCGGGCTGTAGATCAATGACGAGTTCTGCTGCAGCAGGGCTTTCACCGCCGCGGTGATGAAGCTTGTGCCGATATCATGGCCGGAGACATCGGCCACCATGTAAACGCAGATATTGTCGGAAACCTGCAGAACGTCGTAAAAGTCACCACCTGCCTCGTGCAGGGAGGAATAGTGGATGCCGAAGTTTGCCTTGGGCAGGTCGGCCGGATTGACCAGCAGGGCCGCCTGGGCGTCATGGAGTTGTTTGAATTTTTCCGTCTGCCGCTGGACGAGGGCCTTGGTGGCCAGACTCAGTTTAAGGTGAAGGCGGACCCGGGCAAGAACCTCGGTGGTGTTGAACGGTTTGACCACATAGTCAACCGCTCCGAGCTCGAATCCTTTGATTTTTGAGGCGACGTCGTCGTTGCCGGTGAGGAAGACCACTGGAATGTTGTTGGTCTTCGGGTTGGCCTGCAGTTTTTCCAGCACCTCAAAACCGCTTTCCTTGGGCATGATGATGTCCATCAGGATGAGATCGGGCAGATGCCGGAGGACGATTTCACGGGCCTCAACGCCGTTGCGGGCGACAAGGACGCGGTAGCCTTCCCGGGCGAGGACGATCTGCAGCAGCTTCAGGTTGATCGGAGTATCGTCAACGATGAGAATGGTTATTTCCTGTTTGGTATCCATCAAGGAGGTCATGTCGGTAAAAGGACGTATAAATAAAAAATATTATTTTCTTTTCGGGGAAGAAAAGTCAATTTTTTTATTGCGGTAGAAACGAGGAGAGGCGCGGGAACATGTTCCCATGGGCGGTGAGCCGGGCGCTGCGGGCGGTGGGGGAGATCAGGGTCAGCTCGATGGCGAGCCGGTGGACGGGGAGAAGGTAGCCAAGCCGGTCCGGCCACTCGATGACGGTCAGGCCGTTGCCATACAGATATTCCTCAAAGCCGAGTTCCTCTATCTCTTCCGGGCCGTCGAGCCGGTAGAGGTCCAGGTGGTAGAGGGGAATATGGCCGTCATACTCATGGAGCAGGCTGAAGGTAGGGCTGGTGATATACTGATCCGGCGGCACCTCCAGCCCTTTGCCGATGGCCTGGGTCAGGGTGGTTTTGCCTGCTCCGAGATCACCGGACAGGGTAAAAATGTCCCCCGGTCGAGCGATCCGGCCAAGGTGACGACCAAAATGGAGGGTCTCGGCCAGGCCGGGCAGGTGGAGGATGCAATCCGCGCTCATTTCGGGGCACGTTTGTGGCAGAAGAGGCAGCGGTACTTGGGCGGATGTTCGGCTGGCAGGGGTGATTCCCCTTGCGGATTGTGACATGTCTCGCAGAATTTTTCCGCCTCTTTCTTGTCCATCGGGAAGAAGCGTTCATGCAGCTCGTCATGGGGAAGAAAGGCAGTGGTTTCCTCCGGGGCGCTCCAGAGAAAAAGAAAGGCGCCGCCGCAGAAAAAAAGGAAGAGCAGGTTGTAGAGCAGGAGATTTTTTTTCTTTGAGCCGTTGTTGTTCATGGTGATTGCTGTTTTGATCAATGGTTGAGGGGAAGCTGTTACCTGTTTGCTAATCGCCCATTTCCAGGGCGCGGAAATGGAGCAGCCGCAGCCGCAGGGAGGTGACGAGTAATTCCAGGATGGCCGAGGCAAGGAAATGGTTTGCGCCGCAGATGTCGAGCAACCGGTTGTGGGTGCGGTGTTTGCCGAGCAGGCGCTGGAGCGGACCGTCATCGGCTTGTGGGTCGAGGATGTGTGCGGCAACAACCCGGCCGGAGCAGACGGCGGGATAGATTCCCTCCCCGGTAAGGCCGGAGGCGAGTCCTGCCGCGTCACCGACCAGGAAGATGTTGCCGAAGCGCCAGCCCCGGTAATCGGAATTGACGATGGCTGCCTCCGGCCGCAGACCCTTTCTCTCTATACCACATTTTTCCATCCAGGCGTGCAAATTTTCAAGCAGTCGGCGGGGGGCAATGACTCGACGGTCGGCAAAGACACCGATCGAGGCCCGCTGCCGATGGGGAAAGATCCAGGCATAACCGCTGGCAAAACGGGCCGGTTCGAGCTGCCAGACCATTTCGGTGAAGTCGCCGGGCACCAGGTACTGAATGCCGGCGCCGATCCGCTGGCTGGGAAGCCTGAGAAAGCGGCGTACCAAAGAGGTGCTGCCGTCGGCACCGACCAGATAATCCCAACTGAAGCGGCCGGCGCTGGTGCTGATGGTTTTCTCGCCGATTTTGGTTACCAGGACGCCGGTGCGGACCACGGCGCCGGCCTGTCGCGCCTCCTCCGCCATCCAGCGGCCGAGGGCGGCCCGATCCACCGTGGAGATAATCGGCTCCCGGGCGCGGACCACGATGCGCTGACAGGTCGAGCGGACATGCTGGCAGGGAAATTCTTTTTCCACCAGATGGGACGGCAGATAGCGGGCCAGGCCGGACCAGGTGACCCCGCCGGCGCAGACCTTGGGGCCGATGACGCTGTTGCGTTCGAGGACGAGAACGTCAATTCCGGCCCGGGCAAGCATGGTGGCGCAGGACAGCCCGCCAGGGCCGGCGCCGATGATAATGGTGTGAAAATGTTTTTTCATGCGCATGTGATGGATGGAACGAAGTTGTCGGCGCTGTCACCGCCGGCGCCGTCCCGAATGTAATGTAAAGAAAGGCGGAGGCAAAGGTTTTATTTTCGACCGAACTATGGTAAAGTCGCCACGTTGTCAATTCATCGTTCATGATGGCTGACCATCATGCCTTTTTTGTGCCGACCCGCCCATCGCCGGGGGGCCCTCGTTTTTTTTCATTTTTTTTACACGGAGTGTTCAGGAGTCTGACGTCATGGCAAAATCTTCAGGAATGGATCGAAGCCTCAATAAAAAACCGGGACTGCTTTTTCTTTTGCCCGTTGTGCTGTTCATCGCCGTTGCGGTTGTCCTTTATCTTCTCTTTGAGCTGGAAAAACCGCGGATCGACATTGACGGCAAGCTCGATCTGATCGGCGGGCAGCGGCGTCTCGCCTTCACGGTCAGCGACACGAAGAGCGGCATCCGTGAGATCAGGGTGGTGGTGCGTCAGGCCGGGGTGGAAAAGCCGTTGCTTGAGAAAAATTTTGAGCGACAGGGCTATTTCCGTTCCGCCGGCCAGCACGAGATCAAGAGTGAGGTTGTGGTCGACAGCAAGGGCCTCGGTCTGCAGGACGGCCCGGCGGAGTTTCTTTTTTTCGCCCGTGATTTTTCCCTCTGGGGCCTGTTGCGCGGCAACAGAACCGAGCAGGTTTTTCCGGTGACGCTTGACACCAAACCGCCCTTGGTCAGTCTCGTCGATTCCTCCCGTTACATCAAGCCGGGCGGAGCGGGGATGATAACCTACCGGGTCAGTGAGCCGGTTGCCAGACACGGGGTGCTGTTCAATGATGTCTATCATCCGGGCTTTCCCATTCCGACCAAGGACGGACTGTATGGCGCCATCATCGCCCTTTCTTATGATACCGCCGAGATCAGTCAGGCGCGCATCGAGGCGCTGGATCAGGCCGGCAATATCGGCAACGCCTCGTTTTCCATGCTCCTGAAAAAGGGCAATTTCAAGCAGGACAGCATCCCCATTTCCGATAATTTTCTTCAGGCCAAAATGCCGGAGTTTGCTCAGCATTATCCGCAGATGAGCGGCAGCCTGCTGGAGCAGTTTCTCTTTGTCAACAACACGGTCCGCATCGAAAACAACAACAGGATCATGGAGGTCTGCCGGACCTCAACCCCTGAGCGGCTGTGGGAGGGACGTTTCGAGCGGATGGAGGGCAGCGGCCGGGCCGGTTACGCTGACCATCGCACCTATTTTTATCAGGGCAAGGAGGTGGATAAACAGGTGCATCTCGGCATGGACATCGCCGCCACCGAACGTTACCCGGTGCAGGCCGCCAATCGCGGCAGGGTGGTCTTTGCCGACTACCTCGGCATTTACGGGAACATGGTCATCCTCGATCATGGCCTCGGCGTGAGCAGCCTCTATTCCCACCTGAGCGCAATGAGTGTCGCGGTCGGCGACATGGTGGACAAAGGAGCGGTCATCGGCAATACCGGCACCACCGGCATGGCAGGTGGCGATCATCTTCATTTCAGCATGCTGGTCAACGGCATTCTCGTCAACCCCGTCGAGTGGTGGGATCAGAGTTGGATGGATCTCTATATTCATGCGTATCTCAAATAGGGATGGTCTCGCAAAAGCCCGCAAACCATAGCGAGCGGGAAAGTGAAAACAAAGAGTTGCAAAACACGGCCCGTCGCAATCGTGGCTTTCACGATTGCGACAAAGAGGTGGTGAGGTGTCTTTTTACGTTACAGGCCGCCTGCTGCCCTGGTGATCGATGTCGAACATAAGGATTCTTCCGGAAAATCTCGCCAACCAGATCGCCGCCGGCGAGGTGGTCGA
>CAZUZJ010000165.1:0-4593 GCA_964624225.1 uncultured Desulfobulbia bacterium
ATGACCGCGATGCCAAGGGTGAGGAGGGTGGCAACAAAGAGGACGCGTGCCTGGATGCGGGCCGGCCGAAAGGCCTCGGCAATGGATCGTTCGGCGATGACGTCGAGGTTGCGTTCTCCCAGGGAAATCCGGTGGCTGGCATAGATGACCGGTTTGTTCTCCAGGCCGAGGGGTGGGCCAGCGACGCCCGCACTCGGAAAGACAAGTCCTGGAATGGCGGTGCGGGTTCCGCGCAGGACAACGGAGGGGTTGCGATGGGCAACGACCCGGCCGATGGAATCGATGATGTAAACGTTTTCTCCGGGGTTGAGGGTGAGATTGGCGATGACCCCCCAGATCTTTTTCAGGCGGACCGTGGCCACCAGGATTCCTTGCACGGTTTTGGCAGCGGGATCGAGCAGTGGTTCAGCGATCTTCATGATCGGTTCGCCGCTGGTCGAGGAAAAGACGATCGGTCCGTAAAAGGTGGTGTGGCTGGTGGCGGGCAGGAGAAATTCGTCACTGCTGGAGCGGTCAGCGCCGGTTGCCCTGGTCGGTTCAGTCCGACTGACCGTGAGAAGTTCGCTTCCTTTGTCGTTAAGATAGCTGACTGATTCGAATTCCTGATGGAAGGAGAGAAGTTCCTCGAGGATGTCCTTGCGGTTTTCGGGCGTGATGTCGGCCAGACCGCGGATACGGACCAGGACCTGGAGGTGGGAGATGATGATCGCGAGCGATGAGCTGACCTCGGTGCCGACCCGGCGGGCGGTTGCCCGCACCATCTCTTCCGCGTGGGTTCGTCCGGTGGCAAAGGACTGCCAGCCGACGAAAATGCTTAGACCGACCAGGGGCAGCATTGTCAGGAGAATAACGATAACGGTCAGTCTGCTGCGGATGTTGATGATCATTGGATGACGATGGCCCGGCGCAACAGGCTGTCCGGCAGGTCAATGCCGATGGCCTCGGCGGTGCTAAGGTTGACGGCGGTCTCGAATTCGGCGATTTCCACCGGCAGATCCCGGGGAGAAATGCCGCGCAGGAGTTGGTCGGCCAGGCGGGCCGCCTGACCGCCCAGCTCCTGCAGGCTCATGCCATAGGAGAAGAGGGCGCCGGCCTGAACGCCTTCCCGGATCGGGGTGGTAAGCGGTAGTTTTTTTTCCAGCGCCTTAGCGATAAAGTCCCTGCTCCGGGTGGCCATGAACGCATCGGTCGGCATGTAGATGGCGTCGATGTCCACCGGCAGGGCGGCGAGAAAGGCGTCGATCTCTTGGTTGTTCCGCAGTGGGCAGGGAACGAGGGTGACACCGAGTTCTCTGGAGATTGCGGTGATTTCCTGGAGATTGAACTGGGGACTGGGATCGTCCGGATTGAAGGGAAAGGCGATGCGGCGGGCAGCCGGGGCGATCTCGTGTAAAAGTTGCAGCCGTTTCGGTTCCTGGTATTTGAAGGTGACGCCGGTGATGTTGCGCTCCGGGCTTTTCAGATCGCCGACGATGCCGGATTCAACCGGATTGCTGACCGGCCCGAAGACCACCGGCACCGGGTTGTTTGTCGTCATCTCCTTGGCGATGAAGGTAGCCGGGGTGGATATGGTATAGAGGAGATCAACATTTTTTTGCAGCAGCTCGCGCGCCTCATCACGCAGTTTTTCCTGGTCCGGGATGTGGCCGGCATAGAGATAGGTGATATTTTCTCCTTCCCGATAGCCGAGTTTCGTCATGCCCCCCTTGAAGCCAGCCAGGGCCTTTTCTGCCGCCTTGCTGTAATTGAGAACGCCGACGGTGTAGTGCTTTTCCGGCGGGGACGGCGACGAGCAGCCGGCCAGCAGCAGAGGGAGCAGGCAGAACAGCAGGGCTGGAAGAGGGGGCAGACGGGCTTTAGTGGTTGGCGAGGCGATCATGGCAGTCGGTTCCGGCCTGTCTGGTTTAAAAATGGTAAATCAGCTCCAGATGGGCGTAATGGGCATAATGATTGACGGTGCGGTAGTAGCTGTCCGGATCCATGACCTCGACATGCAGAGCGCCGTCCCACTTTTTGTTGATTGTGTATGTGCAGCGGGAAATAAAAAGGGTTCCCCTGGTCCTGCCGTTTTCCAGTCCCTTTTCCGGGGCGTAGACTCTGGCCAGACGAATCTGGCAGGAGACGTTCTCGGTGACTGGTGACGAGAGCCCGATGCTCGGCATGGAGAGGTTGCTCCAGGAGGCGAAGTCGGGCATGAGGGTTCGGGGAATGATATAGCTCAGGTAGTGGGGAGCGCGGGCCCACACCGGGTGCCACCCTTCTTCCGTGCCGCTTTCCGGATCATCGCCGGACAGAAAGTAGTAACTGAGATCCACCACCGGCTTGCGGGATTGCAGCAGCGGCAGTGCGTAAAAAAGCGAGATGTCGAGCAGCTGGCCGTCAATGTTGTTGCCGTTGTCGCGGCTGCCGTCCTGCAGAGCAAACTCCAGGTTGGCGGACAGGGTGGCGCTGAAGCGGGGGGCAAAACGCATTCCCCAGGTGTGCAGGTCAAGGCTCGATTCCCGCACCTCGTGCTTGAAGATGTAATAGTATTCCTGGCGAAGCGCGTCGACCCGGCTGTTGATGACATAGATGCCGCCGCCGTTTTCTTCGCCTTCGAAAAGTTCCCGATTTTCCCGGTGGATGGCAAAATCGTCCTCGTTTGCATTGGCGATGCCGAAGAGATCGACAATGACCTGTTCGAATGTGAAGCGCCCCTTGACTGCGTTGAAGGAAAAGGCGCGGGAGCTGTCGAGGGGAGTGCCCTCGCGGATGATCTTTCCGGTGCCGTAGTTCATGTCCTGGCGGCCGATGCGCAGATCGAGCCGGTTGCCGCAGAGGTCGTTGATGTCGAGGAAGAAATTGTCAACGATGAACTCGTCCATGGCCTGATAATCGTTGCGGCCCTTGTCGCTGTCATACTCCCGCCATTCGTTGGTCAGCCGGGCCTGCAAGGCGACAGCCGGGCTGAAGCGATAAGCACCCTGGATGCGGCTGCGGACGCGAAGAAAACGGTTTTCCGGCAGTAGCTTGCCATTTTCGGTGGGAATGCGATGAAAATCAACGATCCGCGCCCGCAGATCGCCGCCCCAGGTGAATGGCGACTCGGCGCCGCGGACGACTCCTGCCGACAGAATGAAGACGACAAGAGTGGAGAGGACAATCCGAGGCGTACGCATGATCTCTTTTCAGGAGCGGGCTAAAGGGGTGATCGACCGGGAAAGTCCCGAAGGTGCCGCTGTGGCCACTAAAGTATAGCACTGGGGGGGGGGGAAAGTAAAAAAAAATGGTTGGTTGCCTCAGCGGGCAATGACGAAGGCGCCGGGGAAGTCGGCGGCGGAGAATGTCTGTTCCCGCTGGCGGGCGGTGGCGAGGGTGTCGCCGGCATAGACCTGGACCCGGTGGAAGAGGATGTCGCCGCGATCAAAGGGGACGAGTCGCGCCTGTTCGCCGTTTCTCAGGAGGGCTGCCAGCAGACGTTCGGCGTTGCGGCGGTCGGCAAAGGAGCCGAGCTGCACATAGAATTCGCCCTTGTTTAGATCCTGGTGGGGGAGAAAGCGGGTCACGGTCCGGCCGTCCTCGGTGGCCTGTTGCGTCTCGCCCAGGGCAGTGACCCGCACCCGGGCCGTGCCGCTCTGCACCATGTCGAGCTTGCTGGCCGCACTCCGGCTGAGGTCGATGATCCGCTCCCGGACAAAGGGGCCCCGGTCATTGATGCGCAGGACAAGCTCCCGGCCGTTGTCGAGGTTTTCCACCAGCACCATGGTGTTCATCGGCAGGGTCTTGTGGGCGGCGCTGACGGCGTGCATGTCGTAGGTCTCGCCATTGGAGGTCTTGCGACCGTGGAAAGGTTCGCCGTACCAGGAGGCGATGCCGGTTTCCCGGTAGCCTTCGGCGCTGGGCAGGGGGTAATAGGTTTTGCCCTTGATCCGGTATGGCCGCTGGGTGGGGGGGACCCTGGCGGTAAGCGCCGGTCGCTGGTCAGGGGGAGGTTCCGGGAGTCTTTTTTCGGCGCAGGCCGTCACGAAAAAAAGCGGCACAAAGAGAAGAAGCAGCCGTTTCATGGCGCCTTCTCCTCTTCCTGTGCGCCGGTCAGATTGAGGGGTCGGCGCAGGAGAAAGGTGTTTTCCCGCAGCCGGCTCCGGTAAAAGGCGCCGGCCTTGCCGATGGTGTGCGGGGTATAAGGCAGCAGGCCAAACGGTGGGGCCGCCGGCGGGGTGACGGCGTCATAAACGACCTCTTCCTCCTCGTTGACATAACTGAGGTGAAGATCAAGGAGGGGACGGCAGATATGCAGCACCCCTGCCGGATCAGCGCAGACCAGGGGAAACTCCCAGCGTCGCTGCTCGTAACCCATCAGCCACAGGCCGGAATAGAGTTCATTGCTGATGGTGTCGGTCATGGCGACATAAGGCAGGGACTCGTCGCCATACAGCGAGGTGGTGATCTGTTTTTCAACTTCGCTGCTGCCCTGGACGGCCAGTGCCTCCCAGGGATCGAACTCCTCGACATCAAGGCGGAGGAGATGGCTGCCTGCGTCATTGAAGGACCAGCCGGCATGACAGACGGCGCAGTCCGCCTTGTCCTGCCAGGCGGCGTGGGCCGGATGGCGGG
>CAZUZJ010000165.1:4643-5993 GCA_964624225.1 uncultured Desulfobulbia bacterium
CCCTCGTGCCGGGTGAAGAGGACGAGGTTGCCGTTTTCTTCGGTGAGATTGGTTGCCGGCAGCGGCTGATCCTGCTGCCAGCCGTGACAGTCGTTGCAGTCGGGGGCCGGAGCCCCTGTCATCAGTTCCGGGCCAAAGTGGCAGTCGATGCAGGCCATACCGGCCTGCTGGTGGACATCGGGGGTGAGCGGGTGATATTCGACGCCGTACGGCCGCAGGCTGTCACCGCTGTTTCCGTAAGGGGTACGGTAATCCCAGTGAAAGTCATGCTCAAAGCGGCCGTGATAATCGGCGCCCACCGTGTTGCCGTAATGGCAGTGCAGGCACTGGCTGTCGGGCGGGCGGCCGATAAAGGCATGGGAGACGGCCTTGCCGCCGGTAAATTCCAGATGACAGGCGGCGCAGCCGGTACCGCGCCGGGTTTCCGGATAGCGGTCGCCGGAGGAGTAAAGGTGGCAGCGCAGGCAGCGGCGCCGCAGCATGTCGTCGGCCAGGCCGGCCAAAGAGGCGATCTCCTCCTGCTGGGGCACGGCAACGAGGGAGGCGAGATCCTCCTTGGCCCCGAAGGCGCGGCGAATGATGTTGACCTTGTTTTTCACGGTGAAATGGAGGCTGTGGTGCACCCCGGTCACCTGCTTCGGGTGACAGGGGCCACAACTCTGTTCCATATGGTCGGGATGGGCCGGGAGACGGATCAGGCCGGCATGCGCCTCATCGGCGGACAGAGCCGGCGCGTGACCGCCATGGCACCCGGTGCAGGCGATTGTCCCATGCCGTGGGTCGAGGTGCTGGTCGTGGCAGTCGGTACAGCGTTGCTCCCGGGGCAGGGGCGGTGCCGGCGCGGGCCGGTCCGTCTCCTCGCCTCGGCAGGCGGTAAGCAGCAAAATTATACAGAACAGCAGAGGGGCACGCATGCACGACAGATAACCCGAAATGGCGGGAGAGTGCAAAAGAATTTGCCGTCGAGCGCCCAGGGAATCGGTGCTTTTTCTTGCATTTTTTCTCCTTTTTTTTCGTGGAAAATCACCGGCAGTTGCTATATAGTGCCCCCATGAAAACAAAAAAACAGACCCATCAGACCAAGTTCATTTTTATCACCGGAGGAGTCGTCTCCTCTCTGGGCAAGGGTCTTGCCGCTGCGGCCATCGGTGCTCTGCTGGAAAGCCGCGGGCTCACCATCACCATGCAGAAGCTCGACCCGTACATCAACGTCGATCCGGGAACGATGAACCCGTTCCAGCACGGCGAGGTCTTCGTCACCGACGACGGGGCGGAGACCGATCTCGATCTCGGCCATTACGAGCGCTACACCTCGGCCCGGCTCGGGCAGCGCCACAACTATACCTCCGG
>CAZUZJ010000166.1:0-5986 GCA_964624225.1 uncultured Desulfobulbia bacterium
TGGCGGTGAAATAAAACTTTTTAATCACGCTAGCCACCGTGATGCCGATGCTGAAGACCACGACGGACAGGCCTATTAATAATCCGAGTGGATGGGCGATCTGTTTGCGAACCAGGACATAGAGGATAAGGGCCAGGGCACTGAGTCTGACGTAATATTTAACATAAAACTGTACCTTGGCCATCTGCACCCTGCCGCTGAGCAGCAGTTTGCCCTGCAGGAAATTTTTCAGATCCTTTTTCAGAAAGAGGTAGCTGATGTTGGCCAGCAGTCCGCCGATAAAGACACTCTGGGCGATATAAAACGGAAAGGACAGCCAGGCGGCCAGCGACAGCAGTCCGGCCATGACCCAGTTGAGGATTTCGACCCGTTGAATGGGGAACTCCTGATGCTCCACCGTCTCTGCTGCGCTCATCACAAATCCTTTCGCCGTGACATCTGGTAGATGCTCCTGAACCCCGCGACAACGCCAAATGCCAGAAATATCATGGTCAGCCAGGGGGAAGTCCGGTCGTCAAAGACCTTCTTGTCCAGGTAATAGCCGATACCAAGGCCGATGAAGACGCATGCAGAAACCTGAATGCCGATGGTGCCGAAAACCGACATCATCTTCATCAGCTCTTTCCGGGTGTTGGCCATGTTTCCTCCCTGACCCCCCAAGGCCGGATTGCAATTGGAATTAGCACTCTTTACCGCCAAAGTCAACGAATTTCAATCTATTTTTGCATTTTTTTGAATGACCATTCAGTCACTGCGAGGGTGCGGGCCAGATCTTCGTCGCTGTGCGCGGCTGAGAGGAACATCCCCTCGAACTGGGAGGGGGCGAGATAGATTCCCTGATCCAGCATGAGGCGGTAAAACTCGCCATATTTCGCCGCATCGGCTCGCATGGCGGAGTTGAAATCGGTGATCGGTCCCGGCCCGAAGAAAAGGGTCATCACCGAACCGGCGACGTTGAGTGTCGCCTCGTTCAGATAGCGGTTGGCAAGCTCAGTGAGTCGGGCGGCAAAATCCGCCCCCCGCTGATCGAGCCTGCTGTAAAAACCCGGTTCCTGCAAGGCTTTGAGGGTGGCGATGCCGGCCGCCATGGCGAGCGGGTTGCCGGACAGGGTGCCGGCCTGGTAAACCGGACCTTCCGGCGAGATCTTCGCCATGATTTCCCGTTTGCCGCCATAGGCGCCCACCGGCAGGCCGCCGCCAATGATCTTGCCGAGGCAGGTGAGGTCCGGCATGATGCCGAATTTCTGCTGGGCGCCGCCATAGCTGACCCGGAAACCGGTGATGACCTCGTCGAAGATAAGGACAATGCCCAATTCGCTGGTGAGCTGCCGCAGCTTCTGGAGAAAGCCGAGGGCCGGGGGGACGACGCCCATGTTGCCGGCCACCGGTTCAACGATGACACAGGCGATGTCAAGGGAGGCATCCCGCAGGGTCTTTTCCAGGGTTTCTTCGTCATTATATGGGATGGAGAGGGTGTTTTTGACGATGTCGTCCGGCACCCCGGGGCTGCCCGGAATGCCGAGGGTGATGACCCCGGAACCGGCCTTGACGAGAAAGGAGTCGGCATGGCCATGGTAGCAGCCGTCGAACTTGACGATCATTTTTCTGCCGGTATAGCCGCGGGCCAGGCGCACTGCACTCATGGTTGCCTCGGTGCCGGAGCTGACAAAGCGGACCATCTCCACCGAAGGCAGGGCGTCGATGACCATTTCCGCCAGTTCCACCTCCAGCGGACAGGGGGCGCCGAAGCTGGTGCCGTTTTCCATGGTCCGGCGGACCGCCTCACTGACCGACGGGTGGTTGTGGCCGAGGATCATCGGTCCCCAGGAGCAGACAAAGTCAATGTATTCGTTGCCGTCCACGTCGTAAATGTGCGAGCCGGTCGCCCGTTTGATGAAGCGGGGATCGCAGCCCACTGACTTGCAGGCCCGCACCGGACTGTTGACCCCGCCGGGGATGACGTTGCGCGCCTTGGCAAAGAATGATTGGGAAAGTTCTGTCTTCATCGGGGCTCCTCTCAGTCTGGTTCTCGGACATCGGCAGGCGTGGTGATGCTGGCCGGTTTTTGCCGTCTCTCGCTGCCAGGAAGGGGCGGCACCTGCCGCACCGCAACGGCCGGCTGGGTAATTTCGCAAACGGCAACCACTATAGCATGGGAGCAGCACGCCTGTCAAAGCCATAACGGTCTGTGGCTGAATGGGCTGGCAGCGGCTCCTTTTCACTGTCCTTGACAGCGATTGCGGCCTCCCCTATAGTGAAAACTTCTTATTGGCAAGGGCGGCCGGTCTCTCGGGCGAGAGGTGGCTCGCGGAGGAAGGGGTATAAAGGAATGAAAGCGCGGATGATGATTTCTGTGGCCTTGCTGCTGCTGCTGTCCGGCTGCGCCTCATTGGTGGTCCGTTCAGTTGTCGCGCCGGCGGTGGAGAATTTCCAGCAGCAGACCGATCTTGAGTTGGTCTGTGAGGGGGCGCCGGCGTATCTGCTGATGATCGACAGCCTGGTGGTCGACGACCCTGACCGTGAGCGGATGCTGCTCACCGCGGCCCGGGCTTATGGCGCCTATGCCGCCGCCGTGGATGCCTGCGGTCGGCCGGAGCGGGCGCTGCGGACCAGCGACCGGGCGCGTGAGTATGGCGCGGCCCTGCTCGCCCGCCGCGGCATCGGTCGTGATCTGCAGGACGGTGCCCCCGCCGGACTGGAAGAGGCCTTGGCCTCCCGCGGGTTGGCGGACGTGCCCGCCCTGTTCTGGGGCGCCTTTGGCTGGACCTCCTGGTTGCAGCGGCAGGGCGGCGACCCGGCCGCGCTGGCCGCGCTGGTCAAGGTGGAACAGATCATGCTGCGGGTGCTGGAGCTTGATCCGGCCTATGCCGAGGGCGGCCCTCATCTCTTTCTCGGCGCCTATTACGGATCCCGGCCGGCCCTGCTGGGCGGTGACCCCGAGGCGGCCCGTCGCCATTTCGAAGCGGCGCTTGATCTCAGCCGGCGCGGCATGCTCGCCGTCCAGGTCGCCTATGCCGAAACCTATGCCCGCACCGTCTTTGACCGCGCACTCTATGAAAACCTGCTGGGCGAGGTGCTTTCCTTTCCGCTGGACCGTCGGCCGGAGTTCGGTCTCGCCAATGTCATTGCCCAGAAGCGGGCCGCTGTCTTGCTGGCCGAGGCGGAGAGTTATTTTTGAGGGGTATGTGAGAAGCGGCAGGCAACCACGGAGATCACAGAGGGCGTTGCGGGACCCCGTCGGATAAAATCGTGTTCTCTGTGTATCTCTGTGGTAAAAAAACTGTTATCGAATCCATCCGTTTACGGTGCGGGCAAAACGCCCTTGCCAAATTTTTTTCTGAGGTGCGTGTATGCCGTCCCTGGCCCGGATTTTCCCTTTTCTTGGCTGTCTGATCTCGATTCTGCTGCTGGCGGTGTCGCCGGCCCTCGCCGCCCCCAAATATCTCTTCAAAATCGGTTCCCTGGCGCCGGAGGGCAGCGTCTGGACCCAGCGCTTCCGCGAATTTTCCCGGGAGGTGGAGGAGAAGAGCGGGGGCGAGGTCGGCTTCAAGGTCTATCCCGGCGGGGTGATGGGTGACGATCTCGCCATGTACCGCAAGATGCGGGTCGGCCAGCTGCACGGAGGCGGGTTCACCATGACCGGCATCGGCTCCGTGGTGCCGGATTTCCGGGTCATGGGCATCCCGTTTCTCTTTCGTTCCTACGACGAGGTCGATCACGTCCGCACCGGCCTGATGCCCTCTTTCAACCGCGCCTTTGCCGAACAGGGCATGGAATGCATCGCCCTGACCGAGGTGGGCTTCATCTACACCATGTCCACCGCCCCCATCACCACGGTGGCCGAGCTGCGCAAAAGCAGCTGCTGGACCCCGGACAACGATCCGCTCAGCGCCTCTTTCCTCCAGACCCTGGGCGTCGCGCCGACGCCGCTAGCCATCCCCGAGGTGCTGACCTCCCTGCAGACCGGACTGGTCTCCACCGTCTTCAACTCCCTGTACGGCTCCATTGTTCTCCAGTGGTTCACCAAGGCCAAATACATCACCGACATGCCGTTCGGCTACGCCTACGGCGTCTTTCTCCTCGACCGCAAGGCCTTCTCCCGGCTGCCGGCCTCGCATGGCCGGCTGATCCGGGAAACAGCGGACAAGTACTTCGGCGCCCTGCTGGCCGAGACCCGCAAGAGCAACGACGAGGCGCGCCAGGTGCTGGCCGCCAACGGCGTCGTCATGGTCGCCCCCGCCGCCGATGCCCTGGCCGAGCTGCAGACGATCCGCGATCAGACCGTGGCCAAGGTGACGGGCACCGCCTTTTCCGGGGCTGTTTACGGCGAGACCATGCGGTTGCTGAACGAGTATCGGAAGCGGTAAGATGGCAGCGGTTGATGGCTGACGGTTTGACGATGCCGTGAAAAGAGAGGAAAGAGGGGTGATGGCGACTGTGAGCAGAATGATCACGCAGATCTCTGGACGTTTTCGGAGAATAGAGGATGCCCTGCTCTGTCTGTTGCTCGGAGCCATGATCGTCCTCGCCTGCCTGCAGATCGCCCTGCGCGGGCTGGTGTCCGGCGGCCTGCTCTGGCTTGATCCGTTGCTGCGTTACCTGGTGCTGTGGAGCGGTTTGCTTGGCGCCGCCGCGGCCACGGCCCGGGGCAAGCATATCGCCCTGGATCTCGCCTCCTATCTGATTCCCCCGGCCTATTCCCCCTGGCTGCGGCTCGCCATTCATCTCTTTTCCGCGCTTGTCGCCCTCGCCCTCACCTGGGCCGCGATTCGCTTTGTCGCCAGCGAGGCCGAGTTCGGCGGCACCGCCCTGCTCGGGCTGCCGTCCTGGGGCTGGAATCTGATCTTTCCGCTGGCCTTTGCCGTGATGGCCCTGCGTTTTTTTCTGGCCGGGCTCGCTGATCTCCGCACCCTGGCCGGCACCACCCAGGCCACAGAGAACGGGCCCGGCCGATGATCATGCTCGGCCGCTCCCTTGCCCTGCTGCTCGCCCTGCTCGGCGCGCCGCTCTTTGTCGTCATCGCCGCCCTCGCCCTGCTCTCCTTTGCCGGGGCAGGCATCGACATCGCGGTGGTGGTGATCGAGATGTCGCGCCTGGCCGAGACGCCGATGCTCCTTTCCCTGCCGCTTTTCATCTTTGCCGGCACCCTGCTGTCCGAAAGCGGCACGCCGGGCCGCATGCTTGCCCTCTCCCGCCTTCTGCTCGGCTGGCTGCCGGGGGGGCTCGCCGTCGTGGCCCTTGTCGTCTGCGCAGTGTTCACCGCCTTCACCGGCGCCTCCGGGGTAACGATCTTCGCCCTCGGCGGCCTGCTCTATCCCGCCCTGCTCGCTGATCGCTATCCGGAAAAATTCTCGCTCGGTCTCATTACCACCTCGGGCAGCCTCGGCCTGCTCTTTCCGCCCAGCCTGCCGCTCATTCTCTACGGGGTCATCGCCGAGACGCGTATCGATCAGCTCTTTCTCGCCGGCATTCTGCCCGGTCTCATCATGCTGCTGCTGCTGGCCGGCTATGCCATGGCTAAGGGGCCGCGCACCCGGGAGGGCCGGCAGCCGGTCACCGCGGCGGCGATCGGCGCCGGACTCCGGGCCGCCCTCTGGGAGCTGCCCTTGCCGGTCATTGTGCTGGGCGGGATCTACGGCGGTTTTTTTGTCGCCGGCGAGGCGGCGGCGGTGACCGCCCTCTATGTTCTGGTGGTCGAGGTTTTTATTTACCGGGATATCGCCCTTTCCCGGTTACCGGATATCATGGTGCGGAGCATGATGCTCTTTGGCGGCATTCTCGTCATCCTCGCCGCCTCCATGGCCTCCACCAATTATCTCATTGACCGGGAGGTGCCGCAGCGTCTCTTTGAGCTGATCCAGGGCTGGATATCGAGCAAGTACACCTTTCTGCTGCTGCTCAATCTCTTCCTCCTCCTGGTCGGCTGCATGCTCGACATCTTTTCCGCCCTGGTACTGGTGGTGCCCCTCATTATCCCCATTGCCCA
>CAZUZJ010000167.1:0-5985 GCA_964624225.1 uncultured Desulfobulbia bacterium
ACCACAGAGCACACAGAGATCACGGAGATAACTCATTGTAATTCAATATATTTTCTCTGTGCCCTCTGTGCTCTCCGTGCTGAAAAAAGACCTTAACCCGCAAACCATGGTGTTGCAGCCGTTAACCGTACCAAACCCCGGCAGGATATCCTGACCACCTCCCAGCGACAACCCGGCAACCCTCAGCAACCCACCCTGTTCCGAAGAGAACGTTGTTCCCGTGCAGGAAAAGCTGACGCCGCAGATTTTCCTGCACGGGTTAATTGTTGGTATTATTCGTTCCCACCCGAATACCGCTGTTGCGGACATACTGGCTGAGGGACTGCCGGGTCAGACCGATGAGCCGGGCCGCCAGGCTGACGTTGCCGTTGCTGCGCTCCAGCGCCTCCCGGGCCAGGAGAAAGCGGACATCCTTCATGGAGGGCAGTTCGGCCCCGAAGGAGACCCGTTCGCCGGTGCCGGGCCGTCCCTTTGCCGCCGACCGCTCCGTGATTCCCATTGTGGCGGCAAAGGCGTCGAGTCCCAGCACATGGCCGCGCAGCCGGCTTACCGCATCAAAGATCATGGAGCGCAGCTCGCGGACATTGCCGGGAAAGGAATAGTTGGCAAGCAGGTCGTAGAGCTCGTCCGGCACCACCACCCGACCGCGCTCGAACTCCCGGGCCGCCAGGGCGGCGAAATGAGGAACGAGCAAAGGCAGATCGTCACGCCGCTCCCGCAGGGGCGGCAGATGCACATGGTGGGCGTTGAGCCGGTAATAGAGATCCTTGCGGAACAGGCCGGCCTCCAGCAGTTCGGTGAAATCGCGGTTGGTGGCAACGATAATGCGGGCGTCGCAAGCCTTCGGGCTGTCATCGCCGAGCGGATAATACTCCCGCTCCTGGAGAAGCCGCAGCAGCTTCATCTGGGAGCGCAGGGTGAGATCACCGATCTCATCGAGAAAGAGGGTGCCGCCGGTGGCCTTTTTGATCGCCCCGTCCCGGATCGTGCCCGCGCCGGTGAAGGCGCCCCGGGCGTGGCCGAACAGGGTGTCGGCGAAAATTTCGTCATCGAGACCGGCGGCATTGACCGCCACGAAGCGTCCCTTGCGATTACTGGCCTGATGAATGGCCTGGGCCGCCAGCTCCTTGCCCACCCCGGTTTCCCCGCTGATCAGCACCGGCTGGCTGCTCGGCGCGATCTGCTCCATATAGGCAAAGAGTTGCAGCATGGTGCGGTTGCCGGCAAGAATCCCGGTGAAAAAATCGGGATGAACCGGCCGCGTCTTCACCTCTTTACTGCGCAACGCCTCGTTTTCCCGGCGCAGCTCCATGACCTGGAGGGCGGCGCCCACCGAGGCGAGCAGCCGGGCCCCCTGCAACGGTTTGGTGATATAGTCGAAGGCCCCTTTCTTCATGCAGTGCACCACCATGGCCACCGCGTCGTTGGCGGTGGCCATGATCACCGGCAGTTGGGGAAAGAGGGCGACAATCTGTTCCAGCAGTTCATCGCCCCGCAATTTCGGCATGGTGATGTCGAGCAGCACCAGGGAGGCGCCTTGTTCCCGCAGCAGATCAATGACCCGGTTGCTGTCGCCTTCGGCGATGATGTTGTTGTAACCGTTTATTGTCAGGGTGCGGACAATGGCGCGGGCGACATTCTCGTCATCATCAACGACAATGATGGGCAGATCCGGCTGCAACGCGTTTTCCATGGCACTCTCACTCCTCTTCCTAAGGGGACTTCTCAGCTTTTACGAAACCATCTTCCGGCGCCGGCGCAAGTCTCAGATGCAATCTTCCTCGGCCACCGGGATGATCAGCCGGAAGGCGGCCCCCAGACCTTCACTGCTGTCGATCTCCAGCCGGTACCCCAGTTCCTGCGCCAGCGAATGGGTGACGGACAGGCCGAGGCCGGTCCCTTCCCCCGGCTCCTTGGTGGTGAAGAACGGCTCCAGGCAACGGTTTTTCGTCTCCGCGTCCATGCCGATGCCGTTGTCCTTCACCTCAAAGACAATGACCTGGCGCGCCAGCCCCGGCTTCCCGGCAAGGCCCTTGGCCGCGAAGGCCTCCTCGCTCAGCTCGGTGAATCCGAGCGAGACAATGATCCGCTTTTCCGCGGCCGGCCCGAGTTTGTCCACCGCATAGCGGGCGTTGGAGAGGAAATTGACGGCGATCTGCTCGAATTTCTGGCCGTCGGTCTTTACCAGGGGCAGATCGGCGCTGATTCGCTCCTCAAAGAGGATGCCGTGCATGCGGAACTGCTCACGGAAAAAGGTCAGGGCCTCACACAGCGGCCAGTTGAGCGCCACCTTGCGCCATTCGCCGGAGGTGGAGCGGGAAAAGGAGCGCATGCTGTTGATGATCGTGGTGATCTTCTTGACATGCTGGCGGATCTCCTCCGCCGCCTCGGCCGCCGGACAGGTCGGATCGTGCCGGTCGAAATAGCCCTTGCAGGTCTCGGCCCCGAGGCTGATGACGGTGAGCGGCTGGTGGATCTCGTGGCCGATGCCGGAGGCCATCTCGCCGAGGGCGTTGAGGCGGCCGGCGTGGGCGAGCTGGGCCTGCTGGGTCGCCAGGCTCTCCTCAGCCCTTTCCCTGGCAATGGCGTTGCCGATGAGGATCGCCGCGGTCTTCAGGGCGTCCAGCTCCGCCTCCGGCCATTCCCTTTCCCGCAGACAGTCGGCAAAGGAGATGACCCCCCAGCAGGCGTTGTTCACCATGATCGGCGCCAGGGCGATGGAGCGGATATGATAGAGCCGCAAAAGCTCCCGCATCTCGGCATCGGCAAAATCCCCGGCATTGCCGCGCACCATCTCGCCCCTGGCCAGGATCTTCCGAAAAGAAACGAAAGCATCCGACCGATGGACAATCGGCGCAAGCCTGCTCGCTCCTTCCGGCGGCAAGCCGTCGCTGCTGATCCAGCGAAACTCCGGGATGAGAACCACGGCGCCGTCCGCTCCGGTCGCATAGCGGAGGATGTGGACCCGACTCACCCCGAGGACCAGGGCCATCCTGCCGATCAGCCCTTCGATGTTGGCCTGCCAGTCGGCATGCAGGAGCAGGGAGGAGGCCATCCCGGTCACCGCGGCCAGGATCATGTCCCGCCGGAGCAGAATGGTTTCCATCCGCTTGCGTTTGCCGATGTCCTCTTCGAGCAGTCTGTTTTTCTCGGCCAGTTCGGTCAGCAGCCGTCGGTTCTCCCGCAGCAGCCGATGGGTCTCCACCGCCTTGCCGAGCAGATGCAGGAGATCCTGCTCGACCCACGGCTTGACCGCGTAATGATAGATCTGGCCCCGGTTGATCGCCTCGATGATATCCGGCACATCGGTGTAGGCGGTGAGGATGACGCGCACCACCTCCGGATCGCGCTCGCGGATGCGGCTCAACAGCTCCACCCCGGTCATCCCCGGCATGCGCTGGTCCGCCACCACCACGGCGACGTCCGGATTGTCGGCAAATCTCGCCAGCGCCTCCTCGCCGGACAGGGCGGTAAGGACATGGTAGTGATGACGGAAGGCCACCGAGAAGATGAAGAGATTGTCTTTCTCGTCGTCCACATAGAGAATTTTCGGTTTTTCCACGTTGCTTCCTTTACCGTCTCATTTTTGATGGTCTCGTAAAACTGAAAATTAACCACAGAGACCGCAGAGCACACAGAGGTAACTAACTGTGATTAAAGATCTTTTCTCGGCGCCCTCTGTGCGCTCTGTGGTGAAAAAAGACGTTTTACGGGTTTGTCGTTTTTGTTTTTTTCTTCCCCGCCTTTTCCCATCTCTTCCTGAAAATCGGGGGTCCCGCAATCCTCTCTTCCCGTTTTTCCCCACCGCGTCGGCACGAAACACCCGTGCCCACCCTACTGTCCCATCCGCGGCAAGAGGACGGTGAACACCGCCCCCTCGCCGGGCCTGCTCTCCACCTCGATGTCGCCGCCGTGCTGATGGATGATGGAATAGGAGATGCCAAGCCCCAGCCCCGTTCCCTTGCCCACCTCCTTGGTGGTGTAAAACGGCTCGAAGATCCGCGGCAGAACCTCCGGAGCGATGCCGGGTCCGGTATCCCGGAAACTGATGCGGACATGCTCCGCCTCGCAGGCGGTGGCAATGGTCAGCGTCCCCCTGCCCGCCATCGCCTGGATGGCGTTGGTGCAGATGTTGACAACGACCTGGCTGATCCGGCCGGGCAGACAGCGCACCCGCTCCCTTGCCCGGTAGTCGCGGACGATCTCCACCTCGCCGTACTCGCCGCCGTTGGCGAGCGGCAGCGAGGAGTCGATCACCGCGTGGATGTCCACCTCCATGGCGGTCTCGTCCTCCCGGCGGGAGAAGAGCTTGAGGTCGCCGATGATGCGGGTCAGCCGCCGCGCCCCCTCCTCGATGTTGCCGGCCAGCCCCTTCACCAGGGGATGGATCTCGGCCGCCGCCAGGGCGTCGGTGGCGCCGGCCTCTTGCAGCTCGGCCAGGCAGCGCTTGAGCGGCGGCAGGGCGCCGGAGATGAAGTTGACGCTGTTGTTCATCTCGTGGGCGATGCCGGCCACCAGCCGGCCGACTGCCGCCATCTTCTCCTGCTGGAGGAGCTGATCCTGGGCCGCGCGCAGCCGGGCAATGGCCTGTTCCAGTTCCCGGTTGGCGGTGTCGAGTTCGGTGGTGCGCTGCATTACCTTGTCCTCCAGCCCGTCCTTCAGGGAGTTGATCTCGACAAAGGATTGTTCCAGGTCGCGGATCATGGCGTCCCAGGAGTCGCTGAGCAGGGTCAGATCATCCGCCGCGCTCCCCTCGCCCCCCTTGTCCCGCACCCGGCGCAGCAGCCGGGTGAGGGGCTCGCTCATCCGGCCGACCACCAGCAGCATGGTGCCCAGCCCGACCACAAGAAAGACGGCCATCGCCAGGCCGATGGCCGTGTAGATCCGGATCAGCGACCGGTTGAGCTCCTCCTTGCCCATTGCCACCCCGACATAGCCGATGGTCTCGGCATTCGCCAGGCCGGCAGCCGGGGCGAGCAGGTTGTCCTCGCTGCTGCCCGCCGCCAGCCGCACCGGTGACCAGAACAGGATAAAATCAGCGGCCTGCTCCTCCAGAAAATCATTCTCCGCCACCTGGCGGAACAGGGGCCGCAGATCACCGCCGCCGCCGGCAACGGAGAGCAGCAGGTTGGCGCCCCTGTCCCGGCTCTGCTGGTAGAGGAGGCCGCCGCCGGCGGTGAAGACATGGACCGCCATGACATCGTGATTGACGAAAAGCGCCTCCACCGGCCCGACGCACTCCTCCTCGTTCTCGGCAAACACGGCATAGCGCAGATTCTCGGCGAGCATCGCCGCAACGACCCGGCCGCCGCTCGTCATGTGTTCCTCGTAGATCCGGCGCTGGCTGCCGACCATATACCAGGTGAAGAGCAGGGTGAGCAGCACCGTCACCGCGGTCAGGGCGGCGATGACGCGGGTGACAAAGCGCTGGCGGATATGTTTCAGGGAAATGAGCGGCATCAAGGCGTCTTCCCGGGGGCGTTTATGTTCATCTTCTGCAAAATCGTCTCATTGACAAGGGTCTTCATGCCGGCGGGAACGCTCACCCGCTCCGCCGGCGGTCGGCCGCGCAGCAATCGGGCGGCAAGGGCGGCCGCCTCCCGGCCCATGGCCTCGATATCAAAGGTGACGACCAGGGCGGCGCCGGGCTTGAGATGCTTTTCGGCAAAGGAGAGGATGGGCAGGCGGTTCTCAAAGGAAAAGCGCTGAAAGAACGGGAAGGTGCGGGAGGTGATCACCGTCGGATCGGGCAGCAGCCAGAGCAGATCGATGCGGCTGCGCAGATCTTCGAGCAGACCGGCCACCGCCTTTTCGTCGGCCGCCGCCCGGGCGACGAATTCGAGATCAGGCCGGACGGCGCGGGCCTCGGCGAGCAGAGCGGCGCTGCGGGCCGGATCATAAATCACCCCGACCCGCCGGATACGCGGCAGTCGATAAACATCGCGGATGAAATCCCCAAGCAGTCGGCTGTGCTTAATCGCGCAG
>CAZUZJ010000168.1:0-4205 GCA_964624225.1 uncultured Desulfobulbia bacterium
GCTGGGCGTAGGCCATGGACTGGGGAATAAGCACCAGGGCCACGGTCATGCCGGCAAGGAGATCAGACCGCAACGTGTCACGATTGTAATCGCGGAGCCACCCCAGGAATGGAAACAACGATGCAAGCAAAATCATCACCTCCTGTGTTGATGCAAAAAGAAAAACACGATCAGCCCCGCAGTTCCTGCTGCAGCTTTGCCGATTTCTCGCTCAAGGCCCGGCGGGTTTCCTCGCGGAACGCCTCCAGCCGGTCTGCCAGTTCCGGATATTTGATGGAGAGGATTTCGCAGGCCAGATAAGCGGCGTTTTTGCCGCCGTCAATAGCCACGGTGGCCACCGGAATGCCCGGAGGCATCTGCACGGTGGAATGCAGGGCGTCGGCCCCGTTCAATGGACCGGAGGCAAGCGGCACGCCAATCACCGGCAGGGTGGTATGGGCGGCGATGACACCTGCCAGATGGGCGGCCATGCCCGCGCCGGCAATGATCACCTCAAGCCCGCGCTGCCGAGCCGTCCGCGCGTATTCCGCGGTCTTGTCCGGCAGCCGGTGGGCGGAGCTGATATCCATCTCAAACGCCACCCCCATTTCGGCGAGCACTGCCGCCGCTTTTTTCATGACAGGCAGGTCCGAGTCACTGCCCATGAGAATGCCTACCTTTGCCGTGTTTGCCATGATAAACTCCTTATTATGGTATTAAACTTTGTCGGAATCGTAAAAAGCCCCGATTCCGGCGGGCCAAAAAAAAAGCCGAAGATCACTGAAATGAATCAGCGAATCTTCGGCTCTGTTATTCCTGCCCGCGCTTGTTGTCTCAAGCCCGTCGGGACATGCTGCCAATTATGTACAAACCGGGAAGGCCGCGCGCCACCATTTACACTATTTTCAGTGGTACGGTCATGCCTTGCTGACGTCCTGCGACGCCCTCCAGGTCCCTGTCTGTTTCTAAATCGTCAATATATTCCGAACGATCAAGAAAGTCGATGTTTTTTCGCGGCTCGTCAATAAATTTCTTAAACTCCTGGAGCTATTCGGATCCGCCTGCCCTTTCCAGGGTGAAAAGAATAATCCGCTCATCCGTGAAGATTACCAGCCAAGAAATGGCGGGAACGACCATCGATGGGACGGTCATTGTCTGGAAAAAAAGAATGACTCTTCCCTGAAAAATCCCATATACTGTTCGCGTGACACAAGGAAGCTTCCTCGGAAACTTGCAGTGACAATCGAGCCATGAGAGCTCGGAAACTTGCAGTGACAATCGAGCCATGAGAGCAAGGATGAGAGTTCTCGTTGTTGATGATAGCCGCTCAGTGCGGATGGCACTCCGGTCGCTTCTGGAAAAATTCGGCTATGAAGTGGCAGAAGCCAGAGACGGGACTGAGGCCCTGGCCATTGGTTCCGAAATACAACCGGACTGCATCACCATGGATGTGCAGATGCCCGGCATGGATGGTTTCGAGGCCACGAGGCGGATTCGTGAAACCGGCTGGGGCCGCCGGCTCCCCATCATCTTTGTGACCAGCATGGATTCCCTGGCGGACCGGGAAAAAGGCTTTGCCCTCGGTGCCACCGAATTCATCTCTAAAAACACCGCCACCTCCTGGCGGGAAGTCAGTCTTGCCGTCGACCGGCTCATCAAGACCGAAGGGCGCTTCGCCGGCTTCACCATCCTTGTCAGCGGCACAGATGAACTGCGGAGACGGCCCGTCGTTGAGTGTCTCCGAGGACAGGGCGGCAATGTCATCGAGGCTGAAAACGCTGCCGCAACCATTGATATTGTCCGCACCCAGTGGCACCATCTCGACATGATCATTGCAGAATGGAACCTGGCCGGCATGCGGGCCGATGCCCTCTGTGCCGAGATCCGCCACAAGGAAGGACACCGGATTCTGCCGTTGATCGCCCTTATCGAAGCAAACGACCGCCCGGATGTCCTGCATTTTTTTTCCAGCGGCGGCACCGATTACGTGGTAAAGCCCTTTGCCAAGGAGGAGTTCATCGCCCGCGTCGGAGTCCATCTCGAAACCCGGGCCCTGATCAAGGAACTGCGAGGCAACGTCGAGGAGCTCGAACGGCTGAGCCGGATGCGGGATGGCTTTCTCGCCATCACCTCCCACGATCTCAAATCCCCCCTGACCGCCATTCTCGGCGCTGCCGATTTGATGCTGTACGACAAGACCCTCACCGACAAACAGCGAAACTGGCCGCAGACAATAGTAAACTCCTCGAAATACATGCTGGAGATCATTAACGACATCGTGGAACTCGGCCGCAACGAGGCGTTAAAGGAGGCGCTCCCCCTGGAGCCGCTGGCGGTTGTTCCTCTGGTCAGCATTGCGGTGTCCACCCTCCAGCAACAGGCGCTGAACAAAGGCGTTTTCCTTGAAGAGGAGTTCACCTATGATCGGAATCTGATCATCCGCGGCAACAGAACCCGCTTCCAGCGTATCCTCAACAACCTCCTGTCAAATGCCTTAAAATTTACCCCCGCCGGCGGCACCATCCGCGTCTCGATCAACAAAAAAGACAACGACCTGCTTCTCACCGTGGCCGATTCCGGCATCGGCATTCCCGCGGCGATGCAGGCCCATCTCTTCGACATCTATTCAAAATCCTCCCGCCCAGGCACCAATGGGGAGCGTGGCACCGGACTCGGCATGCACATCACCCGGCAACTCGTTGATCAACACAACGGCACCTTTGAGCTGGAAAGTGCGGAAGGGAAAGGAACCACAGTCAGCCTGAGTTTCCCTTTGCTGAAATCGGCTTGATCCCTCCCGATTCCCCTCGCCTTTCCCGGATGGTGCTGTTTGCTTCACCCTGCCAGTCGAGGATTGCCGCTACAGGGTAATGATCCGACGGGAAAAGATTCCCTTCGCGGGAACGGTCGATCCACCCATCCTCCACCCGGAAATGCTGCGAGATCAGGATCCAGTCGATGGCGGCCATCGCCTCCGGACGGCCATAAGCGTGAAAGGTCGCCTCATCTTCCCCGGGTCGATGGGCCTGCCGGCAAGCGTCGATCAGCATGCCATCCCCGGTCAGGAGACGGTAGGCCTCTGAATCCTTGCCGGCATTGAAGTCGCCGGTAACGATGAGTGGGGTCTGCCGGCCGACCCGGTCGAGCCATTGCCGCAGGCAGCGGGCATCCTCCTCAATGGCTTGCGGCTTGTAATCGAAATGGGTATTGACACAGGTCAGCTCCGCCTCGGCAAATCGACAGGCGAGCCGTACCCAGCTCACCGTGCGCGGATAATCGCTGTCCCAACCCTTGCTGCCCGGCACATCCGGAGTCTCGCTCAGCCAGAAGCACCCTGAATCGAGCAGCCGGAAGGCCGACCGGCGAAACAAAATCGGCGCCATCTCCAGGGCCGTATCACCGGGGCCTTCCCGATGGATACCAAAGAAATGGTAATCCGGCAGATTATTGCGGACAAAAGCGGCCTGGGCATCATCGCGGCACTCCTGCAGCCCGAGCAGATCGGGACCGAAGGCATTGATCCTGGCAAGGGCCAGGGCCTTGCGGTTATTCCAGTGATTCTCACCGTCATTGGCCAGGCCATAGCGGATATTAAAGCTCATCACCCTGATCATGGCGCGCTGTCCACCGCTCATGCCGCTTCGTTTCTGGCCCGCTCCAGGGCGGCGCGAATCTTCGTGAATTGCTCCGGCCGCCCCGGATCAGGAAAGAACCCCTGCTCCACACAGTCGCGATAGCACCACTCCGGGGTGGTCTCGGTGCGGTAGGTCCAGAAGAACCAGCCGGCGTATTTCTCGAAGGTCAGCAGCTGAGCGGCGGCATAGCCACGATAGGCAGCAGCCATCTGAAACTCGTCCATGGCATCCAGGGCGTGGTTGAACGGCCCCGCCGCCCAGAGAGAAACCACCTTGAGATTAAGACCCAGGCTCCATTCGCCGCAATAGACCTGATAGCCAGACTCGCGGATGATGTCGTCCGCCTCGTTGCGCCAGTCCACCGCACTCTTCTTGATGTGGCCGAAGATGTCCATGTCGATATCATTTCTGGCAAAGCATTGATAGCGATGGATATCAAGGGCCACGTTACGGAACTCCGGCTCCTGGAGAAACCCGGCATACTCGCGGAAGCTGCGGAAGCCGTCGTGAAAGACCACCGTCACCCGCTCGGGCGGACAGTGGCGGCGGATGCGCTGATAGGCCTCGCTGTTGAAACGCTTCAACAGATCG
>CAZUZJ010000168.1:4290-5948 GCA_964624225.1 uncultured Desulfobulbia bacterium
CAGATCGGTGGGGACATCCCAGCGCGGCTCGTTGAGCGTCTCGATGCCATGCAGGGCCGGATGATCGGCGTAACGCTGGGCCAGTCGTTCCAGAAAATCGAGGGAATGGTCGATGTACTCCTCTCGGGTATGCCACTCGCTGACACCGAGGATGCCGCCGTTGTCGAAACCGTTCTGGCAGCCCGGCGCGGCATGAAGATCGAGCACCACCCGCAGCCCAAACTCTTCCGCCCACTGGAAAACCCTGTCAACGATTGTAAGTCCCCCCTCCACGAAGGGATAGCGGATCTCCTTGTAGCGGGGATGATAGGGATAGTCTTTGCCGAACAGCCAGTGCCCGACCGGCAGGCGCACTGCATTGATGCCGGCACGTTGCAGCCAGGCGAAGTCATCGCGGGTGATGAAGGTGTTCCAGTGCTGGTGGAGGCGTCGGGTCGCCTCGGCCTCGCCCAGCTCGACGCAGTAGGATGTTTCGTCGGTTGCTTTCAGCCCGGCAAAGAGACTGGGAGTGATCCACTTTTCCAGCACCAGCCAGCCGCCGAGATTGACACCACGAAGTTTGCCGCCGCTTTCGTGAATCGTTGGGGTCGTCATAATGGTCTCCTGAAGAATGGTTACAGCTCCAACCGGCGCGAGAAAAAGGCTGCGCCGTTTTGCATGTGGGTAATGGCGAGCAGGGTGGCGTCAGGAAGCTGCTCGCAGATCAGCCGCAGCATCCGTTCCTCTTCCTTCGGGTCAAGGGAATCGAAGGCCTCCTGCAAAAAGATCCACTGGGGCCGGTTGATCAGCAGGCGCACCATACCAAGCAGTTGCTGCTCCCCCCGCGCCAGGGTATGCGCCCAGTTTTCCTTCTGATCGAGCTGATCAATCAGGTTATCAAGCCCGACCAGACGGAGCGACTGCTCGATCTGGTCCTGGGTAAAAACCCGACGGGAAGATGGGTAGCAGATGGCATTGCGCAGGGTGCCGATGGGCAAATGGGGCCGGGGCGGCATGAAGAAAAGGCGGCCCTGGCAGGGCAGCTCAATGCTCCCGCTGCCCCAGGGCCGTATCCTGGCAATGGCTCGGAACAACTTGGCCGCGGTGTAGGCATTGCCGATGATCAGCACATGTTCGCCGGGACCGATCTCCATGTTGATGTCCTTGGCCAGGACCGGCCCGTTGTATTTGGCGATACTGAGGTTACGGAAGGCCAGGAGCGGCCGGTTCGAGCATTTCACCTGGATCCAGTGGTCCTTGGCAAGCTCCGCGTCCAGATCGTCCATCGCCTTCAGCAGACTCAAAATACGCTCCACCGAGGCGCGCCATTCGGCGATCTCGCCGGCATTGTTGACCGGCCAGGAAAGTGCGGAGACCATGTGCTGGAAGGCCTGGGCCGATTGCATCAGGGCACCCAGGGTGATTTTCCCCATGATATAACGGGGGGCGGCAATCAAAATCGGAAAGGCCATGTTCAGCTTACCGTAACCGCTGCCGAACATCAGGATGTTCCGCCATGCCGCGGTTTGCGTATCCCATACCACCCGAATCCTGTTGAACAGCTCGCGGAACTGCTGCCGTTCATAGGCATTGGCATGAATCAGGGCAATGGCCTGACTGTTCTCCCTCGCCTCCAGCAGGCGGGCACGGACAGTGATCGAGCCTTGTTCGGTGAATTT
>CAZUZJ010000169.1:0-5896 GCA_964624225.1 uncultured Desulfobulbia bacterium
AGGCAACGACGAAAATTCAAGAAGAGGCGCATGATGACGCCGTTATCATTCTTGGCGTCATATTCGACGATTCCCTTGGCGAGGAGCTGCGGGTCACGGTGGTGGCTACCGGTATCCGGGAGGAAGAGGAGATGGAGCCGTTGCCGGATAAGGTGCCTCAACTGGTCAAGAAGCAGGAGCCGGCTCCTGCGGCGAACAGATTTTCCTTTCTCCCCGAGGAACGGCGTGCTCACACCGACACTTCTCCGACTGGACCGGATCCGCGGAAAAAAGTTTACACGGTCAGACTCTTCGACGAGGATGAACTGGACGAACCCACCTTCTTGCGGCGCAACGAGAATTGATACGGCACCGGCTGCTGTCAGGAACGCCGGTTCCGTATCAATTTAGAGACGAGCCACCGCTTTGCTGCCCGCATGAAAGGTCATCGACTGCCACTCCAGGAAAACGGTGCTGTCCGCAAGCGCTGGACTGGCCTGCTGCCAATCGCTCTGCTCTTTCCCAATGTCTACCGGCTCGGCATGTCGAATCTCGGCATGCAGATCGTCTATTCCCTGGCCAACCGTCACCCGGCCGTTGTCTGTGAGCGGATCTTTCTCCCGGACACTCCCTCGACACCGCCACGTTCCATCGAGTCCTCCCGACTGTTGACCGATTTTCCTGTCCTGTTCTGTTCGGTCAGTTTCGAACAGGATTATATCAATCTCATCCGGCTGTTCGTCACTGGCGGGATCAGGCCGCGGGCCAGCGAGCGAGACCAGGAGGGAGAGATTCGGCCCGGCAACCCTCTGGTCATTGCCGGCGGCGTGGCAACCTTCATCAATCCCGAACCCCTTGCCCCCTGTGTCGATCTCTTTCTGCTCGGGGAGGCGGAAGTGACCCTGGAGCTGCTGATCGAGAAACTGCTCGCCAGCGGGGCCGATGGCTCTTGCCCGCAGCGTCGGGAACTGCTGGCCGATCTTGCCGTTACTGTCCCCGGTTGTTACGTCCCCAGCCTCTACACGATGCACTGTGGGGAGCGGGGCCGGCTGGCTGCCATTTTGCCGGCCAGCGATAGCATTCCTTTTCCGGTGCGGCGGCCGACCTTGAAAAAAAGCCCGGTTGCCGGCCATTCGCACCTGCTCACTCCGGACGCGGAGTTTGCCGACCTCTTTCTCGTCGAGATGGGCCGGGGATGCAGCCGCGGGTGTCGTTTCTGTGCCGCCGGCTTTGTCTACCGACCGCCACGACTGTGGACGGCGGAGGCGATCGCGGCCGCCCTGGCGGAAAAACCGGCGACAGTGGAGCGGGTCGGCCTGCTCGGCATGGAGATGGCCCGTCCCGATGATCTTGCCCGTCTCGCCGCGACGCTGGTCGCCTCCTCCTGCTCGCTCGCCTTTTCCTCGCTGCGGGCTGATGCCCTCGGTCCCGAGCTTCTCGCCCTCTTGCAAAGCAGTGGGCTGAAGAGCGCGGCCATCGCGCCTGACGGTGGTTCCGAACGGCTGCGCCGGGTGATCAACAAGGGGCTCGGCGAGGAGGATGTTCTCCGTGCCGCCGAACTGCTCGTTGCGGCGGGCGTCACTCATCTTAAACTGTATTTTATGGTCGGCCTGCCTGGCGAAAACGACGAGGATATGGCGGAGCTTGCTGACTTTACCCTGAAAATCCGGGAGCGCGCCATGGCGATTGGTCGCGATCGGGGACGACTCGCCACCATCACCGTCAGTCTCAACTGTTTTGTCCCCAAGGCATGGACTCCTTTTCAGTACGCCCCTTTTGCCGGCGTCCCGGCCCTGAAGAAAAAAATCGCCTATCTGCGAAGCCGTTTTGCCGGGCAGGCCAACCTGCGGATGAACTGCGACAAGCCAGACAACGCCTTTTTGCAGGCGGTGCTGGCCCGGGGGGACCGTCGGGTCGGGGAGCTGCTCGTCACTCTTGCCGTTTCGGAGAGAAACTGGCGTCAGCTCTTCCGCGCCCATGGGGTTGATCCTGACGAGTATGTCCGAGCACGAGACCGGGACGAGGTCTTTGCCTGGGAGGTGGTGGATCACGGCATCCGGCGGGATTATCTGTGGGCCGAATACCGGCGGGCCCTCGCCGGGAAAACGACCGGTCCGTGCGATACGATCCGCTGCAGACGGTGCGGGGTGTGCCATGGCGAGGCGTGACAACGGCGATATGGTCAAGCCGTTCCGGCTGGTGAAGTTTTTTTCCTTTACCAGCCTGGTGGTCATCCTTGTTACGTCGCTGGTCCTCTCCTTTGTCATTTCCAACTACGCCAAGGATGTGCTGCTCGAACGCAGCAAGGCCTATACCCTGGTGCTGGCCGAAAATGTCGGACACCAGGTTTTTCAGCAGTTTGTGCTGCCCCTGGCCCTGCAGAACCGACAGATCGCCGTTGAGGATCCCAGGCAGTTCCGGCAACTCGACCGGGTGGTGCGCAGTGCCACCCACGGCACCAATATCGCTTCTGTCACCATCTTTTCCAAGAAGGAAAATCAGGTATCCTACAGCACGATCAGTGAGCTGGTCGGCAAAAAAGGGATCGGGAAAGCGGAATATGAAAAGGCCCTGACCGGGGAAAGCGTCTCGGTGTTACAGGTCCGGGGGCCGATTTTCAGTTTTCTCTGGGGATCGGATAAAACCGTTTGCCAGATGCGCACCTTCATCCCCCTGCGCAAGGAAAAGCCTTTCAGCCCCACCGAGGATGTCATGGGCGTCATCGAGATTGTCCAGGATCTGACCGATGAGGTGGAGGATCTGCTCCAGATGCAGTCATGGATCATCCTCATCTCCCTGGTCATCATGGGCGGCCTCTTTTTTGCTCTGCGTTTTATCGTGGCCCGGGCCGACCGCATCATCGCCGCCCGGGCCGAAGAGCGCAGTCGTCTGGAGGTGAAGCTCAACCAGTCGGAACGGCTGGCATCGCTAGGGAAAATGGTGGCGTCCGTCTCACACGAGATCAAAAATCCCCTAGGCATCATTCGCAGCACCGCGGAGATTCTTGGGAAACGACTGGCAAAAACAGCGCCGGAAAATGGTAGATTGGCAGATATTATTGTTCAGGAAACAAGTCGGCTCGACCGGATTGTCCGTGAATTTCTCGATTTTGCCCGGCCGCAGCAACCTCGACTACAGAAAATCGACATCAACGAGGTGCTGATCCGGGTGCTTGATTTCATGGCGCCGGAGTTTGCCGACCGCCATATCGAGGTGACAACCAATTACGGGGCGGATCTGCCGAGGATTCAGGGTGATTTCGACCTGCTTTATCAGGCGTTTCTCAACATCCTGGTCAATGCGGTGCAGGCCATCGAGGAGGGCGGCACCATCTTTATCACCACCTGCCATGCGGTGGAGAAGAAGTGTCTCGCCGTGACGGTTGCCGACACCGGAGCGGGCATGTCCGCCGACATGCTGGCTCAGATCTTTACCCCCTTTTACACCAACAAAACCAGGGGAACCGGTCTGGGGCTCGCCATTGTCAGAAACATCATCGACGCCCACCACGCGAAGATCTCCGCAGTCAGCGAGGAGGGGCACGGCACCGAATTTATCATGGAATTTCCTGTCTGAGGTTTTTTATCCCCTCACCTGTCAACCTGAAGGTGTTATTGACTTGTTTCTCCAGGCCGCATCTGGTAACCTGAAAGGGATATGCCGCCATATCCCTTATTCGATTTGCAGGAGGTGCCAATGCTTGTTAGAGATCTTGTCGAATTCATCAGCCGCCATCGTGAAAGCGTTGCCGCGCTTGTTGCCCGCTACCGTCAGAGCGGGAAAACACTTTTTCTCCATTCCGACCTGTGGGATGAATGTCAGGCGTTCTGTCAGGAGAACCATGACGATGTCCTGGGTGATTCGCCCCTTGCGGAAATGATTGCCCGCACCCAGGAGGCCACCCTGGTCTATCCGCTTTTTTGTTTAGAGGTGCGGCCCCGGGTGGCGCAATGGCGTTTTTTCCGTCTCCATCTTGAATCACTGGCCATCGACGAGATGACCATTACCGAGTTTCTGCGGGTGAAGGAAGAAGTGGTCAGTCACCGGAGCGGCGACTGGCAACTTGAAATCGATCTGAAACCGTTTGAACGGCATTTTCCGAAGATGACGCAGAGCCGTTCCATCGGCCGCGGGGTGGAGTATCTCAACCGCCGGCTCTCCGGCAGGCTGTCCCATGATCTGATCAAAGGCGATGAGTTGCTGCTGGCCTTTCTGCGGGTCCACAGTCACCAGGGGGTTCCCTTTATGATCGGCGATCGAATCGACAGTGTCGAATCATTGCAGAATGCCCTGCGTCAGGGGATGGAACTCCTGCAGAGGTATGACGACTCCACACCGTGGAGTGAGCTGGTTCAGCCCCTCAAGCAAATGGGATTTGAACCGGGGTGGGGGCGAACGGCCCGGCGTATCGCCGCTAATTTCAGTCTGCTGGCGGATATTTTCGAGGCGCCTGATTACCGGGCCATTGAAAAATTCCTAAGCCGCATCCCCATGCTTTTCAATATCGTCATTGTTTCACCCCATGGCTATTTCGGTCAGGAAAACGTCCTCGGCCTGCCGGATACCGGCGGCCAGGTGGTCTATATCCTCGATCAGGTGCGCGCCCTTGAACGGGAGATGCGCCAGCGCATCCATGACCAGGGACTGGAGATCGAACCCCGCATTCTTATTGTCACCCGCCTCATTCCGGAAGCAGGGGAAACGACCTGCGATCAGCGGCTGGAGCGGGTCCACGGCACGGAACATGCCGATATCCTACGGATTCCCTTCCGGGACAGGGACGGCAGGGTCATTCCCCACTGGATCTCCCGTTTCGAGGTCTGGCCTTATCTGGAGAATTTCGCCGGCGAGGTAAAGGAAGAGATCCTGGCGGAACTCGGCTGCCGGCCGGATCTGCTCATCGGCAACTACTCGGATGGTAATCTGGTCGCCTATCTCCTTTCCCATGCACTGGGTGTCACCCAGTGCACCATCGCCCATGCCCTGGAGAAAACCAAGTATCTCTTTTCCGCCCTCTACTGGCGGGACATGGAGGAAAAATATCACTTTTCCTGCCAGTTCACTGCGGATCTCATTGCCATGAACAGCGCGGATTTCATCATTGCCAGCACCTATCAGGAGATCGCCGGCAGCGACGCGATTGTCGGGCAGTATGAAAGCTACACCTCCTTCACCATGCCCGGCCTCTACCGGGTCATCAACGGCATTGATATCTTTGACCCCAAGTTCAACATTGTCTCGCCCGGGGCTGATGATCAGGTCTATTTTCCCTTTGCTGCGACGGAACGACGGCGACTTGACCTGCATGACACCCTCCGCGATCTGCTCTTTGGTCCGGCACAACCGGAGCAAAGCCGTGGAATGCTGGCTGACCGGGAAAAACCGCTGCTTTTTTCCATGGCGCGGCTCGACACGATCAAGAACCTGACCGGACTGGTGCACTGGTTCGGAGAAAACGAGCGGTTACGCAGCGAGGTGAATCTGCTGATAATCGGCGGCATGGTGGACCCGTCCCACTCGTCGGACCATGAGGAGCAGGAGCAGATTCACCGCATGCATGAACTCTTTGATCGTTACGGACTCGATGATCAGGTCCGCTGGCTTGGCCTGCGGCTGGAAAAAAATCTCTGCGGCGAACTCTATCGTTTTGTCGCCGACATGCGCGGGGCATTTGTGCAACCGGCCTTTTTCGAGGCCTTTGGTCTGACGGTGATCGAGGCCATGGCCTCCGGATTGCCTGTCTTCGCCACCCGTTATGGCGGACCACTGGAGATCATCGAGGACAGGGTCTCCGGTTTTCATATCGATCCGAATCATGGCGAGCGGGCGGCGACCATTATCGCTGATTTTTTCGAGCGATGCCGGAATGACGAGAACTATTGGCAGGAAATTTCCAGGAGCGGTTTGCGGCGGGTGC
>CAZUZJ010000170.1:0-5885 GCA_964624225.1 uncultured Desulfobulbia bacterium
CCTCGATCATCGTATCCCGCAGGCCAAGTTCCTCGACCAGCTTGCCGCCGGATACCGTCAGCCAGGGCAGCTCCATGATGCCGGCATGGTTTTCACTGATGCCGAGATCCTTTTCCGAGCAGAGCATGCCATGGGACTGCTGGCCGCGGATAGTGCTCTTTTTGATGGCGAGCCCGGACGGCAGCGTGGTGCCGGGCAGGGCGATGGCGGTAAAGAGGCCGACCCGGGGGTTGGGGGCGCCGCAGACAACCTGAAGCCGCTCCTCCCCCACCGCCACCTTGCAGAGAACGAGCCGTTCGGCGTCAGGGTGGGGAGAAACCTCAAGAATTTCCCCGACCCTGACCCCGTCACATTCGTGAAACATCTTCGCGACGCCATCAACCTCAAGGCCGGCCATGGTCAGGCGGTCCGCCAGTTCCTCGGCGGTGATGGTCAGGTCGACATACTGTTGTAGCCAGTCTACGGTAAATTTCATGGGCAGCTTGTCCGCTTGGATTAAAACTGCGAGAGGAAGCGCAGGTCGTTTTCGTAATAAAGGCGAATGTCATTGATGCCGTATTTCAGCATGGCGATGCGCTCCACCCCGAGACCGAAGGCGAATCCGCTGTACTGTTCGGGATCATAGCCGACCTGTTTGAAGACCTCAGGGTCGATCATACCGGCGCCGAGGATCTCCAGCCAGCCGCTGTGCTTGCAGACCCGGCATCCTTTGCCGCGACAGATAACGCAGGCGATGTCGATCTCGGCGCTGGGCTCGGTGAAGGGGAAGAAACTCGGGCGGGCCCGTATCGCGGTCCGCTCATCGAACATCCTGGCGATAAAGACGCCGAGCACGCCGCGCAGATCGGCGAAGGAAACCTTCTTATCAACGAGAAACCCCTCCACCTGATGAAACATCGGGGTATGGGTGATGTCCGAATCGCAGCGGTAGACCTTGCCCGGGGCGATCATCCGCAGCGGCGGCGACTGAGCCTCCATGATGCGGGCCTGCATCGGCGAGGTATGGGTGCGCAGCAGCAGACTTTCATTGATATAAAAGGTATCGTGCATATCCCGGGCCGGATGGTGGCGGGGAATGTTCAGTGCCTCGAAGTTGTAGAAATCCGTTTCCACATCCGGACCTTCGGCGATGCCGAACCCCATTCCTTCAAAGATGGCGCAGATTTCTGCCATGATCTGCGTCACCGGATGGAGCTTGCCGGCCGGATAGCCGCGCCCCGGCAGGGTCAAATCGCAAAGACATTCGCCGCTGCCCGCCTCTTGCTCCAGTTCAGCCTTTTTCTCGGCATACAGGACCTCAAGGTCGGCTCTGATGTCGTTGGCCAGTTTGCCGATCCGCGGTCGCTCGGCGGGGTCGACCCGGCCGAGCTGACGCATCAACCCGGTAAAATCGCTTTTCCGGCCGAGATACTTGACACGATAGGGTTCGAGCTGCTCACTCCGGCTGATTGCCGTCAGTTCTTCCCGGGCCTCTCGGTGCAGACGTAACAGTTCTTCTTCCATCTCAGGTTCCCTGAATAAGGGTGATTACCATCTTCCCCGGACGTGACGGGGATTTTCCGGTATACAGGAGCGATAAAAGGACTTTCATGGCTGGAGGCAGCACCTGGCTGTCCCCACCATGAAAGCCCTTTTGAAAGAACGATGGGCCATTCAGCACACATCGCTTCTGAAAGGCGATCCCGACGGATCGGCTCCCGAATCAGGAAGCGAGCTTCGCTACAGCGGAAAAGGCATTGGGATCGAGGATGGCGAGGTTGGAGAGAACCTTGCGATCAAGCTCGATTCCCGCTTTTTTCAGCCCTCCCATCAGCCGGCTGTAGGACGTGCCGTTCATCTCGGCGGCAGCGCCGATACGGACGATCCACAGTTTCCGGAAATCACGTTTTTTGGCGCGCCGATCCCGGTAAGCGGAACACAGGGCGCGATCCACCGCCTCGGTGGCGGTGCGAAAGAGGCGATGACGTGCGCCACGAAAACCTTTCGCCAGTTTCAAGACTCTATTTCTTCTGCGGCGTGCTTTGAAGCCGCGTGTCACTCTGGGCATCTTTACTCTCCTTCCTTACATATAGGGCAGAATACGTTTGATACCTCTCACATCGCTGGCGTCAACAACCCCCGATTTGCGCAGATTGCGCTTTCTCTTGGTGGTTTTTTTGGTCAGGATATGACTGGTATACGCCTTACTGCGAATAACCTTGCCGGACCCGCTGATCTTGAAGCGTTTGGCGGCTCCTCTGTTGGTTTTCATCTTTGGCATGACACTACTCCTGTTTTCGTGATCACGTTATATAAAAGGTGCTGCGCTTCGGCGCAGTTGCATCAACTCTTCGGGGCGACATACATGGCCAGCTGCCGACCTTCCATGATCGGCGCCTGGGTGATAATCGCCACATCTTCCAGGGATTCGGCGATCTGGTTGAGCAGCGCCATGCCGATGGTGTCGGCATAGACGATCTCCCGCCCCCGGAAGCGCATGGTCACCTTGACCTTATTCTTCTGCGCCAGAAACTTGCGGATATTACGAATCTTGAAATCAAGGTCATGCTTTTCCGTTTTCGGACGGAGCTTGATTTCCTTGACCTCAACCACGGTCTGTTTCTTCTTGGCCTCCGCCTGTTTTTTGCTCTGCTCGTAGCGGTATTTGCCGTAATCCATGATTCGGCAGACCGGCGGTTCGGCGTTGGGTGAAATCTCGACAAGGTCAAGGCCGGCCTCTTCGGCAATGGCCAAGGCCTCCTTCACCCTCATGATGCCAAGCTGCTGACCTTCATCGCTGATGACCCTGATCTCGGGCTCCTTGATCAGTTCATTCACCCTGGTCCGCGGTTCGCGTCCATCCTTTTCACTTTTTTTTCTTTTAATACGCTTACCTCCTCACGTTTCCGGACACATCAAAGAATGATCGACGTCGCAACCGGCATCGACTGCGGCCGCCATTCCGTCTCGCGCTGCTTTCGCCCAACCGCTGATCCGGCTTTGCCGGTCAGTATTTCCGGCGCTCCTGACCGATCAGGTCGGCAAAGGCGGCAACCGACATCGGTGCGAGATTGCTGCCGTCGCGCAGCCGCACCGTCACCATGGCGGTTTCCTTTTCCTTGTCGCCGACAATGACCATATAGGGAATTTTTGCCACCTGGGCTTCCCTGATCTTGTAATTGAGCTTCTCGTTGCGGGTGTCCTTTTCCACCCGGACCCCGGCCCGGCGCAGTTCATCATGAACCCTGTCGACATAGTCGAGCTGGGCATCGGTGATGTTGAGGACCCTGGCCTGGACCGGCGCCAGCCACAGGGGGAATGCCCCGGCGTAATGTTCGATGAGGACACCAAAAAAACGCTCCAGCGAGCCCATCAGGGCGCGGTGAATCATGATCGGCTGATGCTCGCGGCCGTCCTCCGCCGTATAGCCGAGCTGAAAACGGTCCGGCAGATTGAAGTCCACCTGAATGGTGGAGCACTGCCAGGCCCGGCCGAGAACGTCCTTGATCTTGATATCGATCTTCGGCCCGTAAAAGACCCCTTCCCCCGGGTCCACCTGAAAGGCCAGACCCTTTCTTTCCAGGGCGCGTTTCAGGGCATCGGTGGCCTTCTGCCAGTTCTCCTCGGTGCCGACGAATTTTTCCGGCCGGGTGGAGAGATAGATGTCGTACTGGCTGAAACCAAAGGTCTTGAGAATATGAAGATTCAGATCAAGAATATTGTAAATTTCGTCGTCAAGCTGCTCCGGCAGGGTGAAGATATGGGCGTCATCCTGGGTGAAACCACGCACCCGCATCAGTCCCTGCAAGGCGCCGGTCCGCTCGAAGCGATAGACCGTGCCCAGCTCGCACCAGCGAATGGGGAACTCCCGGTAGCTTCTCTTCTTCGACTTGTAGATGGCGATGTGAAAGGGACAGTTCATCGGCTTGAGCTGATATCTGACCTCTTCCACCTCCATGGGCGAGAACATGTCGTCCACGTAAAAGTCGAGATGACCGCTGGTTGCCCACAGATCACGGCGGGCGATGTGCGGGGTGTAGAGCAGTTCATAGCCGTTGCGGTAATGCTCGTCCTTCCAGTAATCTTCGATCAGGCGTCGCACCAGGGCGCCCTTGGGCTGCCAGAGGATGAGACCGGGGCCGACCTGATCGCTGATGGTAAAGAGTTCAAGCTCCTTGCCCACCCGGCGATGATCCCTTTTTTTCGCCTCTTCGAGATGATGCAGATAGCTCTTCAGCTCCTTGGCGTCAAAAAAGGCGGTGCCGTAGAGCCGCTGCAGCATCGGCCGTTTTTCGTCGCCGCGCCAGTAGGCCCCGGCAATGCGGATCAGCTTGAATGCCTGCAGAAGGCTGGTGTCGGCAATGTGCGGTCCGCGGCAGAGATCGACGAACTCGCCCTGTCGGTAAAGGCTCACCGTCTCCTCGGTGATGTCATCAAGCAGTTCGACCTTGTAGATCTCCCCTTTTTCCTGGAAAAACCGCCTGGCCTCGGCCAGGGGAAGCTCGGTCCGGCTAAAGGGACGGGCAGCGGCGGCGATTTCGGCCATCTTTGCCTCGATGGCGGCGAAATCATCCGGGGTAAAGGGCTCGGCCCGGTCGAAATCGTAGTAAAAACCATCGTCAGTGGCCGGTCCGATGGCCACCCGGACATCCGGACCATAAAGAGCAATGACCGCTTCTGCCAAAATGTGGGCAGCGCTGTGCCGCAGGATGTGCAGCCCCTCGGGCGAATCTTTGGTCAGCGGTTCCAGCACCCCGTCCGCGTGCAGCGGCTCGGACAGGTCAAGCAGGCGACCGTCCAGGCGCACGACGACGACGCGCTTACGCTCCTTGCCGGAACAGAGGGCCTTCACCGCCTCGGCCACCGTGGTGCCGGCGGGGAATGTCCCTGTTGCCCCGTTCTGTATGCTCAACCGGATTTCAGCCATGGAAATTTCGTCAGACAAGCCGTCCCTGTCGATTTTCTCGAAAACACGCGACAGCCGGACCCTGATCATCACTCATTTTCGTGGAGCCGGGCGAATGGAGGGTTGTCGATTTTTACGAGATTGTCATTATTTCTGTGGCATGAACAAAGAAACTTCGCAACATGTTAGTATTGCGAAGTTTCTTTGTTTTCGAACCACACGGTAATGAAAAATATTCTGGTAGGCACGGGCGGGATTGAACCGCCGACTTCTACCATGTCAAGGTAGCACTCTCCCACTGAGTTACGCGCCTGTTTTTTTTGCAGATGTCTCCGTGAACGGCAAGGAAATACCAATAAAGAGCGTCGCTGTCAAGAACATTATGCATTGCCCGCCGCATTCGGTCAATACCTTTTCCGCGCCTCGATGGCCCGGCTCAGGGTCAGCTCATCGGCGTACTTGATATCCATGCCCATGGGAATGCCGCAGGCGAGCCGGGTCAGTCGGACCCCGGTTTCACGCAATGCGTCAAAAAGATAGGCAGCGGTGGCCTCCCCCGGCACGGTGGAGCTGGTGGCGATCAGCACCTCCTCCACCTGTTGCCGGTCACCCGACGGACCAGTTCAGCGATTCGGATCTCCTCCGGTCCGATGCCGTCCATCGGCGACAGCACCCCGTGCAGGATATGATACTGCCCTTGAAATATGCCGGTTTTTTCGATGGCCATAAGATCGGCCGCCTCCTCGACGACACAGAGGAGCTGACTGCTGCGACGCGGGTCGGCGCAGATCGGGCAGGGATCGACCTCAGAAAAGGCAAAGCAGTTGGAGCAGAGCCGTATCGCCTCGTGCAGTTCGGCGAGATCGCGGGCCAGGGCCCGGGCATCGGCCGCCGGGCGGCGCAACAGGTGCAGGGCGAGACGGGTTGCCGTTTTCCGACCGATACCGGGCAGGCGGTTGAAATCGCTGATCAGTCGTTCAATGGCCGGCGGCACGACATT
>CAZUZJ010000171.1:0-5881 GCA_964624225.1 uncultured Desulfobulbia bacterium
GCCCTGGCCAAGGCCGCCCCCTTTCTTTTTCCCCTGCGGCTCATCTCGCCGACAATCGCCGATTTTTCCGTCGATAACTGTCGCTCGCTCCATGACATCATCCGTTTTGTCCACGAAATGGGTGTCCAGGCCATGTTTTATCAAACGCGCCGGCGATCCCTGCCCACCAGGGACACCTTCCGTCTGCAATGGGGACTGCCGCTGACCCTCTATATCCTCGATCTGGGCGGCGGGGTCAGGGCGGCCGCCGGAGATGCCGGCACCATCGCACCCGACGATCTCCTCTCCGGGCCTCTCGCCGCTCTGCTGCAAGGGCTGACCCATCCGGGGATCTCCTGGTGTCATCGCCACTTCGACTGGAAAAACTTCAGCGAAACGATCATGGGTGACGGCATCGTCAGCCATGATGATCCCAGTTTCGCCAGCTACGCCTTTGTCTCGGCCGATTACCTGAACCTGAACCTGCGCTTCGGCTATCATTTTGCCGTTCTTGATTGCCTGTGCAGCGCCACTGCTGAAGCAAATTACATTATGCTCCATTTCGCCGGGGGCGGGGGTGACGCCCGCGGTATCGGCTTGCGCCTCATTCTGCTGGCAGACGTCCTGAAAAGACTCGGGTTTGCCGTAACAGGCAAAGGAGATTTGCTTGAGGCGCGGTTCCTGCGCTATAATGAAACGGTGATACGCCAGCGGCTCGACATGGTGGGCCGGCTGCTGGGCGCTACCCGGTTATTGGACATGACCATTACTGACGAAAAAATGGCGCTGGCCATGGCGGAACGGTTCATAAACGGCACATACGATTTTTCCGACGCCACGTATCCGATCAGATAACACCTTTAACTTGAGGCATTTCAAATACTTTGGCCACCTTAGGCACCTTAGGCACTTTAGGCACTTTAGGCACTTTAGGCACTTTAACACGTAACCACTTCAGTGGTGACATCAGGATTCTGCACTCACGCGAAGATGTCTGCCTATCACCTCAACTGGATCACCAGAAGTCTCGCCGTCGGCCATGCGCCGATGTCCTATGCCGAACTCGATGCCATCAGGGACCAGGGGATCGATGCCATTGTCAACCTCTGTGGCGAGTTCTGCGATCTGCACCAGATCGAACGGAATTCCGGCTTTGAGGTCTACTTTCTGCCCATTGCCGACGACTCGACCCCGGACATGGCCGAAATGGAGAAAGGGCTGCACTGGCTCGACGAGGCCATCTATCTCGGCAAGAAGGTTCTGGTCCACTGCCGGCACGGCATCGGCCGGACCGGCACCTTCGTCACCGCTTACCTGCTGCGGCGTGGGCTCGGCATGAAGATGGCGGAAAAGGCCCTGAAAAACAGCAAGGCCACCCCCAGTCATTTCTCCCAATGGCGATTGCTGAAAAAATACGGCAAACAGACGGGAACACTGACCATCCGCGAACCAAGTCTGGAAAACCGCGATATTGTTGACCTGAGCGGTTTCTTTGCCGAATATGAAGGGCTGGTAACAGAGGTGGAAAACCGGATCATTCTCCTCACCGGCGGGCAGACGCCGCGCTGCGGCATCGACCGGACGGATGGTTGCCGGCGCTACTTCGAACTGCCGCTCATCGAGGCCATCTATCTGAGCAACACGATGAACAAAACCCTGAGCAGCACCCTGCGCGAAGAGGTCATCGCCCGGGCGGTTACCGCCGCCCGTCTGAGCCGCCGCCTGGCCCAGGGGGCCGAGGTGACAACCATCACCGAGCTGGAGGCCGTCTATCTGCGGGAGGAAATCGACTGCCCGCTCCTCAGCCAATCATGCCTGATGGAAAAATTCAGACCCCTGAGCTGCCGCCTTTATGGCATCACCCAGCCGTTGCCGGATTTTCCCGACTGCGACACCATGCTCGACAGCCTCTCCCGCACCGTGTTCCTTGCCCTTTCCGGTGTGTTGCCGGAAAAATCGCTGTTTCGGGCCTCCTGCGCCGACACCCTGTCCGGCAGATTCATCCAGACCTATTTCCATTACCTGAGCGCCATGGGGAGAGCCGGATGAAAAAGAGCGAGGAGCCACCGATCACCACCCCTCAGCCCCTGGTGCTGCTCGTCGATGACGAGCCGGACATGCTCAGCATGCTGAGTCTCATCGTCCGCCGCCAGTGCCGGTGTGAGGTCACCCTTGCCACCAGCGGCGCCGCGGCGGTCCGGGAGATGAAACGCCGCTGCCCCGACGTGGTCGTCACCGACATCAAGATGCCGGACCTGGACGGCCTGACGTTGCTCAAAAAAATCCGGGAACTTGACGAAACCGTGTCAGTCATCATCATGACCGGCTACGGCACCATTGAAATGGCGGTACAGGCCATCAAGGACGGGGCCTATGATTTTCTCGAAAAGCCCTTCGACAAGGACCACATCATCCGGGTCATCCGCAACTGCCTCGAACGCACCAGACTGCTGCGCGACAACCGGCAACTCCAGGAACGTCTGGCCGGGGTAAGCCCGCCGACAGGCTTCGTCGGCCAGTCTCCGGCCCTGCGGCGGGCCATGGAACTCATCGCCAGGGTAGCGGATACCGATGCCACCGTACTGATCCGGGGTGAATCAGGCACCGGCAAGGAAGGAGCAGCGCGGGCCCTCCACTCCTTAAGCAGCAAACGTCATCAGAAGATGGTCATCGTCAACTGTCCGGCCCTGCCGGAGCAGATTCTGGAAAGCGAGCTGTTCGGTTACCACAAGGGGGCGTTTACCGGCGCGACGCAGGGCAAACAGGGGCTCTTCCTTGCCGCCAATCATTCGACGATCCTCCTCGATGAAATCGCCGACATCCCGGTCTCCATCCAGACCAAACTGCTGCGCGTCCTGCAGGAAAAGGAGATTCAGCCCCTGGGCCAGAACGATACGATCAAGATTGACGTCCGGGTCGTTGCCTCCACCAATCAGAACCTGGAGGAAAAAATGGCGGCCGGAGAATTCCGGGAGGATCTCTTTTACCGCCTCAATGTCGTGACCGTCACCATGCCGAGCCTGCGGGAGATGCAGGACGACATTCCCCTCCTTGTCCGGCATTTCCTCCACATCTATGCCCAGCAATACAAACGGCCGCATCTGACCATGACCCCGGAGGCAATGGCGATGCTCTACCACCGCCCCTGGCCGGGCAATGTCCGGGAGTTGCAGAACACCATCCAGCGGGCCGTGCTGCTGGCCTCGGGAAACAGCATTGATGTGACCGCGATCAGCGCCACTGTGAACGAAGAAGAGGAACAGACACGATCCGACGCCTTTCAGCAGCTGACTCATCTGCCATACAATGACGCCAAAACGACCATCGTCGACCGTTTTTCCACCTTTTACATCACCGAACTGCTGATGAGACATCATGGCAATGTCACGGCAGCGGCCAGGGAAAGCGGTATCGACCGCCAGGCCTTGCAACGCCTCATGCGACGCTACAAAATCCGCTCCGACGGCTTCCGGGTGAACAACGAGAAACAAGGCGGGTGAAGCGAGCCGCGATCGCCCCCCCTCCACCCTGTCAGGGACTGAAAGACACGAACTCGGTCTGCTCCATGGCCAGTTCCATGTGAAAACGGCTGGTGCCGATGGCAAACGCGATCCGGCGGTTGCCCTGATAATCCATCTCCGGAGTCAGGGTGATGGCGTTGTTTAAGGACAGTGCCTTAGGCTGTCCGCAGTAGGAAGTGAGGTCAAATTTGTTTTCCACCATGCTCATGGCCCGCCCCATCATCTGATTGGTCATTTCCCCCATGGTGTCAATCACATCGTTCGAGGTATACTCCTTGGCCAACTCCGCCTCCGGCAATCCCATGCTGATCATATAGCTGCGATAGAGATCCATCGCCGCCTCAGCCGTAAAATTCATGATCACCAACCCATTGTAATCACCGGAGAACATGACGAAACATCCCACCTCAGGTTTCAGGCTCACCTGGGGGATGGCCTGAAAGGTGGTGGAATACTTGATCGTTTTCTTCGTGCTTTTTTCCAGGGTCTTCTTGATCGCCTGGGCAAAGATATTTGCTACGATATCAATTGTTTCCTGTTCAGCAACCATGGACGTTCACGCTCCTGTTTTGTAAATGATCTTCCCTCAACAGCTCCCATTGTGCATGACGGGCTCTCGCCGTGTCAATATTTTTCGCGCACTGGCACCCCTCCGGATATCACCCTCTGTCGAACACACGGAAATACCTTGACATGACAACACTTATCAGGTTAATTTTTTGATGTTTTCCCGTGTGGCAGTTACCGACAGGCACGGGAATCATGCACAGAACCATCACCACGATGTTTTTCCCCATCCCCTGCCTCCGGCATGGCTGTAAGACAATCGTAGATTTCATCAACCCTTTGTTTCTCGCCGTCCCTTGAAAAAGAATATTTTTTTGACCCTTTCCGCGCTCCCCTTCCTGCTGCCCGTTGTCTGGCGCTTGATCGGGCAGGGCCTGGCCGAACCCGTCGGCCTGCTCTCCGACGGCGCCGTCGGCCTGCTGGTCTGGCTCTGTGTCCTGCTCTTTCCCCACTGGCTGCGCATTCCCGTGGCCCTGCTCTGGGTCCTGTTCCAGATCACGGCCCTGGAACTGTTTGCCGCCATGCTGCGTTTCCCCTCCTGGCAGGATATGCACTATCTCTTTGATCCGGAATTCATGAAAAACTCCACCGCCGGCCTCAATTTCGCCGCGCCGGTCAAGGAGGGGGCAATGGCGCTCGCCCTCCTGCTGCTCTGTTTTTTTCCGGCACCCCGACCGCGCTGGCGCTTTCTGGCCACGCTCATGCTTGTCACCGGGTTGCTCTTTACCTCCCACGCCATCCTGAACCGGCAGTATGCGGCGGGCAGCATAGCATCCCGCCTCAATCCGCTTCACTGGTTCACCAACGATGTCGTGGCCACCCTCTTCCGTGAACCAGCCGCGCCCCTCAGCGAGGCCGATCTGCCGGAGGGACTGCGCCGGCTCGATCTCGCCGGGACCCGGCTGATCGGCCCGGGCAAGGCCAAAAACGTCCTCATTGTCGTCTTGGAAGGGATTCCCGGTCTGTACCACAGCGAAATCCGCCAGGCGATGGGAGTTGACGGCAAAGCACTGGTCATGGAGGGACTGGTTGCCAGCACGACCCGCGCCATGCTGATTCCCGACTTTGTCGCCCACAGCGCCCAGACCATTCGCGGTCTGTACGCCATCCTCTGCGGCGATTTCAGCAAACTGTCTTACAAGACCCCCAAGGCCTTTGAACTGACAGCCGGTTCGGAGAGGGCCGCCAACTGCCTGCCGGCCTGGCTGGCCGCCCATGGCTGGGAAACCCATTACCTGCAAGGGGCGGGGCTCACCTTCATGAGCAAGGACCGGGTCATGCCGCTGATCGGCTTTCAGCATGTGCACGGCTCGGAGTGGTTCACCGAACCGGACCCCTACCCCTTTGAATGGGGGATCAGCGATCCGGCCTTTTTTGCCGGCGCCCGCCGCTACATTGCCGATCTCAAGACCAAGGGCGCACCCTGGATGCTGACCCTGCTCACCGTCGGCACCCATCACCCTTGCGCCCCGGCGCCCGCGGAAATCAGCCGCAACTACCCGATTCGACTCGATGCCGCAGTGATGACCCTCGACCTGGCGGTGGCCGGATTCCTCAAAGGCATTGCCGCGGACGGCGTGCTGGACGACACCCTGGTCATCGTCACCTCCGACGAGTCGCACGGCTCGGAGATCGCCGACTGGGTAAGCAGCTGGGGCACCGCCATTGTCATGGCCCCGGAACAGGATCAGCTCCCCCGCCTGAAAAAGGGGACCTTCGGCCTCGTCGATATCAGCGCCTCGATCATCGACTACCTGGACATTCCCCAGCCGCCGCTCATCGTCGGCCGCAGCTTTTTCCGCGACTATAGCGAG
>CAZUZJ010000172.1:0-5875 GCA_964624225.1 uncultured Desulfobulbia bacterium
CTTGCAGTAATCGACATGGAAGCGCAGGCCGTGCTTATCTTCGATGGCGTGGGTGATGGTGTAGGCATGCAGTTGCTGCTGGAAGATGTCCGCCGTGGTTTTACAGCTTGCCTGCTGGCCCTCGATCTGCTGAGAGCTGGCGTTCTGCTCGAAGATGGGCGTGCCGGTAAAACCGAAGAGCTGGGCGTTGGGGAAAAACTCCTTGATGGCCTGGTGGTTGTCGCCGAATTGGGAGCGGTGGCATTCGTCGAAGATGAAAACCATGCGGCTGCGGCGGAGCGGTTCCAACCGCTCCTTGTAGTTGCGTTTGTTGGTGCCATCGAGCGCCAGGCCGAGCTTCTGGCTGGTGGTGACGATGACCTTGTCGGCGTAGTCGTCGGAGAGGAGCCGCCGGACCAGGGTTTCGGTGTTGGTGTTTTCTTCGACGCACCCTTCCTGGAATTTGTTGAACTCCTCCCGCGTCTGCCGGTCGAGGTCCTTGCGGTCCACCACGAACAGGCATTTGTCTATTCCTGGGTTATCCTTGAGCAGGGTGGCGGCCTTGAACGAGGTGAGTGTCTTGCCGCTGCCGGTGGTATGCCAGATGTAGCCGTTGCCGCAGTGCTGGTGGATGCAATCGACAATCGCCTTGACCGCGTAAATTTGATACGGCCGCATCATCATGAGCTTTTGTTCGCTGGCCACCAGCACCATGTACCGGCTGATCATCTCGGCCAAGGCGCATTTGGCGAGGAAGGTGTCGGCGAAGATGTCCAGATGGGTGATCTTGGCGTTGTCCACGTCGGCGAACTGGTAGAGCGGCAGGAAGCGCTCGTCGGCGTTGAAGCTGAAGTGGCGGCTGTTGTTGTTGGCGAAGTACCAGGTCTCAGAGCGGTTGCTGACGATGAAGAGTTGCAGAAAGCAGAGCAGGGTCTTGCTGTAGTCGTTAAAATGCTGGCGGAAGTTCTGCTCCAATGCGGCGCGGTCGCGGATGTCCGGGCGGTGGGAGTATTTGAGGTCGCTTAGCTTTTCGATCAGGGCGTGTTCGATTTGTTGATCAGTCATCTGTTATTCTCAGAAAATGCAAAACCGCATTTTGCTGCCAAATGTCAACAGTTGCTAGGTGGTGGGGCGGGGAGAGAAAGACGCCCCCTTACCCGATTGATAGCCTATCGCCGTCAATCAGGCAAGAATTTCCCTGCTTTCGCCGATGATCCGTACCTGAACGGTTTCGACAAAGGTGCCGCCGGCCAGGATGTCGGAGAGAACGATGACCCGATCGTCCTGGCGGAGCAGGCCCCGTTGCAGGAGCTGTCCAAGGGAGCGCTGGATGGAGGTTTCCGGGTCCTTGGAAAAGTTCAGGCGAAAGGCATGCACGCCCCAGTAGAGGCCGAGCCGGCGGCGGACATGGGTGGTGTTGGTGAAGGCAAAGATCGGGGCAATGGGACGGCAACGGGAGAGCAGCACCGCCATCAGCCCCCGCCGGGTGATGACCAGGGTGCCGGCGGCGTGCAGGTTGTTGCCGAGAATGGCGGCACTGCGGGCGATCTCTTCCTTGGATTTGTCCGATATCGCTACCCGCACCGCCGGATCGCTGTCCAGCTGCTGTTCGATGCGGCGCGCCACCGCATCCATGATCTCCACCGCCTTGAAGGGATGCTTGCCGGTTGCCGTCTCGCCGGAGAGCATGATGGCGTCGGTCCCTTGCAGGACCGCGTGGGTGATATCGGTGACCTCCGCCCGGGTGGGGGCGGGGTTGATGATCATCGATTCGAGCATGTGGGTGGCGACCACCACCGGTTTGCCGGCGACCCGGCATTTTTTGACAATTTCATCCTGCAGCAGCGGCACCTCCTCGTAAGGTAGTTCCGCGCCCAGATCCCCCCGGGCGATCATGATGCCGTCGGCCGCCCTGATAATGGCATCGAGCTGGGGCACGGCCTCGGCGCTCTCGATTTTCGCCAGCAGGTCAATGGGGGCCTGCCGCTCCCGCAGATACCGGCGCAGCTCGTTGATGGTCGCGGCCTTGCGGATAAAGGAGAGGGCGATGAAATCCACCCCGTTGTCAATGGCGAACCGGATGTCCTGCCAGTCCTTTTCGGTGATGGCGGGCAGATCGGCGCTCTTGCCGCGGATGTTGAGGTGACGGCGGGAGGTCAGCACCCCGCTGTCCAGACACTGGCATCGGATGTCGGTGCGGCTGATGGCCGTGACCCTGAGGCTCAGCATGCCGCCGTCAACGAGGATGATATCTCCCTCCGACACCTCGTTGACAAAACCGTCGTAACTGACCTCGACACAGTTTTCCTCAAGTTCGGCCTGGCGGCGGATGGTGAGAGTCAGGATGTCGCCCTCCTCCAGGACGATGTCGCGTTTGACGTCACCGGTGCGCACCTCCGGGCCCTTGGTATCAATCATGATGGCGATGGAGCGACCGAATTTCTTGTTGATTCGTTTGATGGAACGGATAACGGCACCGTGCCATTCCAGCGCACCGTGCGACATGTTGAGCCGGGCAATATTCATCCCCTTGTCGCTCAGCTTTTTCAGCATGTCGAACGACGCCGTTTTGGGGCCGATGGTGCAGATGATTTTCGTTTTACGCATGATGGATGTCCCTGATGCACAAAAGGGGTCGGCGGTTTTCGGCTGCTTCTGTCTCGTATCCTATCATTTCCCTTGGGATGCGGAAAGAAAAAGGATGAAAACCTGGCTGAGGGGCAGGCATGGGGATAACAGTGTTTTCTCAATTGGTGAGGAATGGAGGGGCGAAGGGAATGGCAGCACATTCCCTTCGTGGTAACTGATGAGAAATCACCCGATCGCGTCGATCCTGAGTTCAAAGGTGAGGTTGCGGCCGGCCAGGGGATGGTTGTCGTCAATGGTGAGCTGGTCCCCCTCGATGGCGCTGATGCTGCCGGTGATCTCCTCGCCGTTGGCGGTGGTGAAGGAAACCTCCCTGCCAACTTCGGCAGGCGTCCCTGCCGGCAGCTCGCCGACCGGCACGGTCCGCACCAGGTTCGGGTCCCTGGCGCCATATGCCTCAGCCGGTTTGAGGGTGACGGTCTTGCGCTCGCCGAGCTTCATGCCCATCACCGCCTTTTCAAACCCCTTGATGACCTTGCCCTTGCCGACGACAAACTGAAGGGGCTCGCCGCCGAGATTGGTCTCAAACACCGTGCCGTCTTTGAGTTTGCCGGTGTAATAAACCTTGACCTTGCTGCCTTTTTTTATCTCTGCCATAAAAAACCTCGTTGTCTGTGCTGGTGAATGACGCCCTTTCTTGCTCGGGTGGGCCATACCACTGTTGCCGCCCGGCCGGGGTGGCCGTTTCCTGCAACATCGGAGTGTGGCATGCTCTGCAACACTGTAGTGTGGCGTGCCGCACTTCCTGCAACACATCTGGTTGTGGCGGTAATGCGAGCTTGTGTAGTATTCCTTTTTGTTTCAATGTGTTACATGGAATATTCCACTGTGGTTCGCACTGTGGTACAGCTCCTGCAGTATCCACTGATCAATAGCGAGAAACCACACCTCAGGCCACCAGGGAAAGGAGGGGCGACAATGAAGAATACTTCTAGATATCGAATCAACACCGCAGTTGTCAACCGTGAAGAGTATGATGAAGACATTGCTGATGCGGCATGCCACGTCGGGACGGGCACGATTTTCAATCTGTGCGCCTTCATCGGCGCCTGGGGCGTCGCCTGTCTGGTCAGCGCGGTGGTGCAGTACGGCATCGTCGATGTCGTCAAGGGTTGGCTGGGGGCAATCGGTGGCTAACGCCTGGCCGGGTGGCTAACGCCTGGCCGGGTGGCTAACGCCTGGCCGGGTGGCTGAGCTAGCTGCCGAAGGCCATGCCGTTTATTCGGCCCTGAGCGCCTCCTGCGGGTCCAGTCCGGCAGCCTGGGCGGCCGGGATGATACCGGCGAGCAGGCCGATGCCGACTGACAGGACAAAGGACAGCACGACCGCGAGGAGATTGGTTTGGGTCGGCAGGGCGGGCAGAATGGAGTGCAGCAGGTGCGCCCCGCCGACGCCGCCGGCAAGGCCGGCTGTGCCGCCGGCAGAGGAGAGAAGCACCGCTTCCAGCAGAAAGATCCGCAATACCTGCCCGCGGGGCGCTCCCAGCGCCCGCAGCAGCCCGATTTCTCCGGTGCGTTCCTGCACCGCGATGGTCATGATGGTCATGATCCCCACCCCTCCCACCAGCAGCGAGATTCCCCCCAGAGCGGCCACGGAAAAAGTCAGTTTGTCCAGCACATCCCCCAGCACGTCAAGCATCTGATCCTGGGTGGTGATGGTGAAATCCTCGCTGCCGTGCCGTTCGATGAGCATCTTTTTCAGCCGTTCGGCGATGGTTGTGGCCTCGACCTCGGCGCGGTAGAGAATATCGATCTCCATCAGGCTGGTGCGATTGAACAGTTCCAGGGCACGGGCCGCCGGGATATAGACCGCATCGTCGAGATCAAAGCCGAGGATCTGGCCCTTTGCCTCCATTACTCCGGTCACCCGATAGCGGAAGCCGCCGATGCGGACAATGGCGCCCAGGGGGTTCGCAGTTCCGAACAGTTCGTCTCTCACCTTGCTGCCCAGCACGGTAAAGGCCCGGGCCGCCCGCGGATCATCGGGCGGCAGGAAGGTGCCCGTGGCCACGGCGAACTGCCAGACCTCAGGCGCCCGGGGGCCGACACCAAGGATGGTGGTGCGGCGTTGTCGCCGGCCCGCCTCGATTTCACCGTTGCCCTGGACCACCGGCACCGTGGCCGTTACCCCCGGCAGGCGGGAAAGGGCCTGCTCGTCATCGAGGCTCAAGGGGCGGACATTGCTGATCACCGCCCCGGACATGCCCATGGTGGTTGTCCGACCTGGAACGATGCCGATGAGATTGGTGCCGAACTGGGTGAATTCCGCCACCACGAAGCGCTGCACCCCCTCGCCGATGGAGGTGAGCAGGATCACCGAACCGATGCCGATGGCAATGCCCAGGGTGGTGAGCAGGCTGCGCAGCCTGTTGCCGGTGATGGATTGCCACGAATATTTCAGCGAGTCGGTGGCGCGCATGACTTAATGGCGGGAAAGGGCGGTCACCGGTTCCAGGGCCGCGGCCCTGGCGGCGGGCAGGACGGCAAAGAAGAGGCCGGTGACAAGGGCGGTGAGCACGGCGCCGGGGATGGCCCAGATCGGCGGGCTGATGATGAAGTCCGGGAAAAAATGCTGGAGGCCGGCGTTGGCGGCCAGTCCGGCCACGGCGCCGAGCAGGGCGGCGCTGAGGGAGAGCAGAGCCGCCTCGGTGAGAAAGATGAGCCGGATCTGGCGGGCCGGGGCGCCCAGGGCCTTGAGCAGACCGATTTCCTGGCGGCGTTGCGTCACCGTGACCAGCATGACGTTCATGATGAGAATGCCCGCCACCAGCAGACTGATGGCGGCAATGCCGCCGACAGTGAGATTGAGGGCAGTGAAGATGCGGTCAAAGGTGGCCAGCACCGCATCCTGGGTGATGATGGTGACGTCATCCTCGCCGTCATGGCGCTGCCTGATGATGGCCCGGATATCGTTTTTCGCCGCCACCAGGTCCTGTCGGTCCCGGGCCTCGACAATGATGCGGAACAGGGATTCGGTATTGAACAGGGATTGGGCGGCGGCCACCGGGATGACGGCCAGATCGTCCAGGTCAACGCCGATGGAGATGCCGGCAGAGGCCAGCACACCGATGATGCGAAAGCGGCTGTCGCCGATACGGATCAGCTCGCCGACAGGGGACTCGTTTCCGAAAAGCTCGGCGGCCAGATTTCTGCCGACGACGCAGACCGCCTGGCCGCGACTGAGCTCGCTCATCGGCAGAAATCGGCCCGTGGCCATGGCGAGCCGGCGGATGGGAAGAAACGAGGCCGAG
>CAZUZJ010000173.1:0-5786 GCA_964624225.1 uncultured Desulfobulbia bacterium
TTTGACATACCCCGGTAGGCATAAGCAGGAAAAGCAACCTCCGCAGTATAATAATTGTTAGGATATCAAAACGATGATAAGAAATCGTATAATTTTCATGGGCACATGGTTGATGTTTACAATTGCTTTATTTGTTTTTCCAGGTTTTGAATGCAAAGGTCTTATATATGGGATGATAATAGGTTGGTGGCCAGTTTTTATATCTAATCAATTTTTTGAAGCATTAATAAACTATTATCCGCTTATTTTTCTTCTCATGATAGTGATTGTCAGCGGAGCAACTGTATCTCTCTTTTCTTGGCTTATGGATAAGGCTGAAATATCTAAAAAGATTTTACCCTTCCTTTTCTGTGCCATGTTATCCTATGCTTGTTATTTTGCATTTTTTGGAATTACTTATGAAGAGTGGCAACATAGTCCTCACATAAGCCAAGCGATGGAATCATCTGAATGTAATTATGAGCCGACCCGATGGGATTTTTGGGAGGAAATCATTATTCCCAAGTTACTTGCGGGTGGATTGATCGGTTTATATGTTGTTTCTGGCCTTGGAACATTGTTTTCCCTGCTAAAACTATTATTAAGAAAGATAAAAAATCCTAACAAACCAAATTCAGCGGACGTGCTACCGCGCGCCGCTGATTTGTGACGTTAGCTGTCTATCCCTGCAGGCAGAGCTCTCACAACGAAAACAAAAGGAGAAAGTAGAACCATGAACATCGTTATTAAAAATACGAAAATTAGGTCAGCCGCTTGCATGCTTGCGCTTCTTTTAGCCTTTGTCGGTGCATCGGCCAGCGCTCAGTCCACCAACAGCCTTTCCGTGCAGGAAGCGAATGAGATCGCCATTGAGGCGTATCACTATTTTTATCCGCTGATCTCCATGGAGGTCACGCGGAAGGTGACGACCAATGTGCCCGCAGGCATCAAGCCCGGCCTGGGGCCAATGAATCAGTTCCATCATTTTCGCGCCTATCCCACCGCCGAGTTTCGCGAGGTAGTGCGCCCCAACTTCGACACGCTCTACTCCAGCTGCTGGCTTGATCTGACCAGGGAGCCGATGGTCGTCTCCGCCCCGAATACGAACGGTCGCTACTACCTGCTGCCGATGCTGGACATGTGGACGGATGTGTTCGCCTCACCCGGCAAGCGCACCAGCGGAACACAGGCGGGCCATTTTGCAGTGGTCGGGCCGGGCTGGACCGGCAAGCTGCCACAGGGCGTCGAACGTATCGATGCTCCGACGGCACACGTGTGGATCATCGGGCGTACGCAGACCAACGGCCCCGCTGACTACGCCGCCGTCCACAAGGTGCAGGACAGCTACGCCATCACGCCGCTGTCGCAATGGGGCAGCAAGGCGGAGGCGCCGAAGTTCACGCCTGATCCGAGCGTGGACATGAAGACGCCACCCTTGGTGCAGATTAACACGATGCCAGCGGAAAAATATTTCGCACTGGCTGCGGAACTGATGAAGGCCAACCCGCCGCACGCCTCCGACTGGTCGCAGATCACACGTCTTAAGCGCATCGGCATCGAGCCGGGCAATTCCTTCAATTTCGCCAAGGCCGACCCTGTGGTGCAGGCGGCACTGCAACGAGCGCCAGCAGAAGGCATGAAGCTGATGAAGGAGAAATTGCCGTCGTTGGCGCGGGTGGTCAACGGCTGGCAGATGAACACGGACACGATGGGCGTCTACGGCAATTACTACCTCAAGCGCGCCATCGTGGCGATGGTCGGCCTGGGCGCGAACCAGCCAGAGGATGCGATCTATCCGCTGAACATCGTTGACGCCGACGGCAAGCCGATGGAAGGCGAGCATCGATATGTGTTTCACTTCAACAAAGAAGAACTGCCGCCGGTGAACGCATTCTGGTCGATCACGATGTACGACGCCGAGGGTTTCCAGGTCGCCAACAAGCTGAATCGCTTCGCCATTGGCGACCGCGATGCGCTCAAATACAACGCCGACGGATCGCTGGATATCTACATCCAGCATGAAACTCCCGACGCGGACAAAGAAAGCAACTGGCTGCCCGCGCCGGCCAAAGGACAAATCGGCATCACCATGCGGCTCTACGCACCCAAGCAGCAGGCACTCGATGGCCGCTGGAATCCACCGGCGGTGAAGAAGGTCAACTGAGTCTTTGATCAGCTAACCAAACAGTTGTAGCGGACGGCGCTCTCGCGCCGCCGCTGAGCTTTGCGTTCTGCGTGACAAAGGGGGCGCTTGACTTATAATGATAGTAGCATTATGATATCAATATGAATGCCATGCGTTTCACTTGGGATGAGGCGAAGGCGGAAGAGAATCTCCGCAAGCATAGGGTGTCATTTGAGGAAGGATCAACGGTTTTCGCGGATGAAAACGCCAGGTTGAAGCATGATCCCGACCACTCGCAGCAGGAGGATCGGTTCATTCTGCTCGGGTTTAGCGCCAAGCTCCGGCTGCTGGTCGTGTGTCATGCCTATCGCGAGAATGACGAGGTGATCCGGATCATCTCGGCACGTAAAGCCACACCTAACGAACGCCAACAATATGGGAGGATGCTATGAGAAAGGAATATGACTTCACCGATTCAGTTCGCAACCCGTACGCCAAGCACTTCCGCAAGCAGGTTACCATGCGCCTAGGAACCGATGTGATCGAGTACTTCAAGGCATTGTCCAAGGAAACAGGTGTGCCCTATCAAACTCTCATCAACCTGTATCTGCGCGACTGCGCCCACTCCGGGAAGAAGCTTGCCTTGAAATGGGCATCATAAGACGCAGAACCACGGCCTGGTGCTGATCGCTGAATGCGTCAGCACAGGCCGGCAACGTTCGCCCTTGAAAGGTTGTAAGCGCCACGCTCCGGTGGTAGAGTGGTAGCCAAAGCACGGAGATCGCCAGCGCAGTAACAACACTGACAAGGAAGAATTCGATGCCGGAAATAAGCCGATTTTATGGCATTGTTGTGGCCATGTTCTTTAATGAGCACAACCCGCCGCACTTTCATGCGCAATACGGCGGAAAAAAGGTGGCAATCGACATTCGCACTCTGCAGGTGCTGGAGGGGCGTATTGAACCTCGTGCCCTCGGACTCGTGATCGAGTGGGCCTCCCAGCATCAAGACGAACTCCTGGCGGATTGGGAGTTGGCCAGGCAAGATCAGCAACCCAGGAAGATTGAGCCTCTGCGATAGGAGTCAGGACACCATGATACACGATGTCGTTTCAGCGAAGCACAGGGGTGATTACCGAATTGAGGTTGTCTTTGACGACGGTAAGCGGGGAGTCGTTGACTTGTCCGGATACGCGGCGCGTGGCGGGGTATTCACGCGCTTCCGCGACATGGCTTTCTTCCGAGATTTCCACATCAACGAAGAACTGGGAGTGCTGGCGTGGGGAGACGACCTGGATATCGCCCCCGAGACCCTGTATGCGCAAGCCACTGGGCGGCCTCTGCCGGAATGGATGACTGATGATGAGCCTTCGGCGAACCAGTCACTTCAGCCGACCTCGTAACCTCGGCGGCTGAGTGCTAACGTTCGGCGTCCACGAATGGCGAGACGCATCATATGAGCAGAGATTGCCGGTACTATTTCTGCGGCGTTGGGCCATTGGCCGGCGGCGATGTCTTCTTGAGCCCCGGCGTGACGTACAGGCTCAACCTGAATGGCAGCGCGCTTCGTGCCCCTGCTCGAGACGGTCTTGAGCAACACGCCGTTGCCACGGACAGTGAACTGGAGGAATTGCGCCACCGGGGATTCTCGGTGACGACCTTCCAGGGTCCGTTTTCCACGCAGTTACAGGCGGAGAACAGCCTCGATGGTTGTTGGGAGGACCCGTCGTGAAAGTAACGTCTGCTGAGATGATCGCCGAACAAAGCTTTCGTGCGACGCGTTGAAGCACACGCCACAACGCTGACGAATGGACGAGAGAATGACCTCAGGCGCCATGTGGGGATGGATTGGCGGCATCGCCGGCGGCATTCTTGGCCTCGCCGGCGGGATCATCGGGACGTATTTCAGCATCAAGAACACCAACGGACCGCTTGAGCGCTCCTTCATGATCAAGTCGGCCGTCGTGTGCTGGGTTGCGATCTTGATCTTTCTCGGGTTGCTTATCGGCTTGCCCCATCCGTACCGGTTCTTCATGTGGATTCCATACGGCATACTCCTTCCTCTCGGGATCATTTTCGGGAACCGCAAGCAGCAAGCGATCAGACAACAAGAATCGCGGAACAACACATTGGATGGTATTTGTCGATAGCGCGCCAAGACCCTCAATGTGGGCAATGAGATCAAGCCCCAACACGGGGGTGGAGGCGGCGGGAAGCCGCCATCTTGTTGCTGACCGCTCGGTTGACCGGCGCATGCCGGCGGCGCCATCCTGCCGGCCATGACGAGGCTTGCCAATCACGGCAAGAGGCGGTCAAGTACCGGCGACTTCAGGAAGGGCGGTCTTCATGTCACAGGATGGTGCGGCATTGCCGCCGGTGGCCTCGCCCGGGGCGATGGTGTGGCGGAAGTTCCGCCATGACCGCCTGGCGCAGGTTGGGCTGGCTTTGGTGGTGGCGATGGTGGCCCTGGCGGTTGGCGCGCCGTTGCTGGCCAATGGACGGCCGTTGTTGCTGATCCGGGACGGCCAGGTGTCGCTGCCGTTCCTGCGCTACCTGTTTGCGCCGGACAGCACCGAGACGGTGGTCGAGAAGATCTTCAACTATCTCCTGCTCTTCCTGCCGCTGGCCGCCGTCCTGCGGTTGGCCGCCTGGCGCCTGCCGGTGCGGGCGCGCCGCCTGGTGCTGGCGGGGGCCGGGGGGCTGCTGGTGGTGCCGTTCCTGACGGTGGCACCGCGGCTGGACAAGACGGACTGGCGGCGGGAGGTCGCCGAGCAGGGAGGATGGGCGGTGTTTGCGCCGGTGCCGTACGGCCCCTTCGAGAACATCGCCACCCCGTACCAGGGCCCGAGCCGTCGGCATCTCCTGGGGGCGGACCAGATCGGACGGGACGTCTTTGCCCGCATGGCCTACGGTGCGCGGGTCTCGCTCGCCGTCGGCTTCCTGGCCACTGGCATCGCCATGGCCATCGGCATTGCGGTGGGCATGATCACCGGCTACCACGGCGGCAAGGCCGACTTCATCGGCATGCGCATCGTCGAAGTGGTGATGTGCTTTCCGACCTTCCTGTTGCTGCTCATCCTGATGGCGATCATGATGGACTACAAGTTTGAGCAGTCGATCCTGCTAGTGATCGGGGTGATTGGGCTGACGGGCTGGACGGGGCTGAGCCGGATCGTGCGCGGGGAGGTGCTGCAGCAGCGCAGCATGGCCTATGTGCGGGCGGGCGAGGCGCTGGCCCTGCCGACCTGGCGGATCATGGCCTTCCACCTGCTGCCCAACGTGCTGGGGCCGGTCTTCGTCTACTTCACCTTCGGAGTGGCCGGCGCGATCCTCGCCGAGAGCGGCCTGAGCTTCCTCGGCTTCGGCGTCCGTGCCCCGACCGCCAGCTGGGGGGAGCTGCTCCGGCAGGCTTTTGCCGATCCCTTCCGCTATTGGCACCTGACCCTCTGGCCCGGACTCGCCATCTTCATCGCCGTCATCGCCTTCAACTTCGCCGGCGAGGGACTCCGCCGCGCCGTCGACCCCAAGGGATAAGGGGGAGGGAGGAGAGGGAGAGGGAGGGGGGGAGGGGGGAAGTGGTCAGTAATCGGTAATCGGTAATCGGTGGTCGGTAATCGGTAATCGGTGGTCGGTGGTCGGTGGTCGGGGGTCGGGGGTCGGTGGTCGGTGGTCGGTGGTCGGTG
>CAZUZJ010000174.1:0-5766 GCA_964624225.1 uncultured Desulfobulbia bacterium
ATAAAAGGTCTGCGCCACCTCATGCCGCGACCGGCCCGGCTCCTGCTCCTGATGAAACCGGTGCAGATGGTCGATGAAGTATTCGTCAAAAAGGGCGGTTCCCGCCTCAGTGGCGGAGGCAACGTGTTCCAGATTGAGAAAGATCCCGCCCGGGGCGAGCAGGTCAAAAACCTCGGTGTACAGCTCCTGCTTGCGCGGATCAGGCTGATGATGGATGGCAAAGCCCGACACCACCACGTCAAAGGGTGCATGGTTTCGCACCGGCTCCCGCCAGGCCGGGGAGGAAAAATCGGCCTTGATCACCACCGCTCTGTCCCGGTCGGCAAGATGGCTCACTGCGACCTGCAACATGGGGTCGGAAAAATCGGCAAAAACCCCGTGAGCGGTCGGGAAACGATCCAGCAGGAAACGACCAAGAATACCATCGCCACAGCCGAGATCCAGAAAACGGCGCGGGGTGGGCCGCCATGCCCTGACAATATGCGCGACCACCTCGAACTGAAGGGCGGCGGCGGGAATCGCCCCTCGCACCCCTTGCAGAAAGGTGGCGGCCAGTTCAGCGCTCTGCCAGGTGCTGTGGCCGGTCATCATTGCCTCCTCGCCGCAGGGGTGGTCATCACAGCTCCAGATAAAAGGCGGCGCCCTTCCCTGCTCCGGCGCTGGCCGCCCAGATTCTGCCGTCCAGGGCGCGGGTCAGGATCCGCGCCAGCGGCAGATTGAGGCCGAACCCCTTGGGCCGACGTTTTTCCGGTTCCAGGGCAAAGGGGGTGAAGACGGTGTTCAGATCGGCCGGATCAATGCCGCGGCCCTGATCAACGACGGAGAGCAGGATTCTGCCGCTTTCCCGTGTCGCTGTGATGGTGATGGTGCCGCCCGCCGGGGAAAAATGGATGGCGTTGTCGAGCAGGGTGGCGACAATGCGCTCCAGATACTCCGGATCGCTGCTCACTTGCAGCTCCGGGGCAACCTGGCAATCGAGGGTCAGGGAACACGCCGCCATCTCGGCTGCCCGGCCCGCGGCGATTTTCTCGACAACCTGGCGAAGGGCAAGCTCCCGGCGCTGCGGCTTGAGGTTGCTGCCGGCCAGGCCGAAATAGGTGAGGATGGCCTCTGCCAGCTTCTGGATGCGATCAAGCGGAGAGTTGATCTCGTGGGCCAGATAGAGAAGAAAGGACATCTTGTCGCCGTCGAGCTGCCGGACCCGCTCATCGGCCTTGACGAGCTGGGCGGTGCGTTCCTGCACCATTTTTTCGAGATTTTCGCTGTAGTTCTTGAGCTCGAGGTTCTGCTTTTCCAGTGCCAGTTTGAGCCGACGGTTTTCCAGCCCCTTCTCGATGACATTAAGCAGTTGGCGCTGATTGACCGGTTTGAAGAGAAAGCTGAAGATCTGCCCCTCGTTGATCGCCCGGACGATGTCGTTTTTTTCCGCCTGGCCGGAGAGGACGATCTTGCAGATGTCGGGATGGGCGCGGTGCAGCCGGCTGAGCAGCTCGCTGCCGCGCATCTCCGGCATCAGTTCGTCGGAGATGATGAGATCCACCGGATTGGCGTCCACAAAGGGCTCCACCTCTTCCGGATTATCAAAGGCATGAACCCGATAGGCGCGACCGAGGAGGATCTTCAGCTCGGTCAGGATCGGACGTTCATCATCAACGATCACCAGGATCGGTTTCTGCCGTGGTGCGCCGGAACTTTCATCCATGGCGGCCATCCTCCTTCTGTTCGATTTTTCCTTTCACCCGACCGGAACCGGCTGGACATAGAGACGGACAATGAAGGTCGTTCCTTCGCCCGGCATGCTTTCCACGACGATATCGCCGCCATGGGTCTCGACGATGCGGTGACAGAGATTGAGCCCGAGCCCGGTGCCGGAACCGATGGCCTTGGTGGTGAAAAACGGGTCGAAAATCCGATCAATCACCTTGCGGTCGATGCCGGTGCCATTATCGCGGAAACGGGCCTCGACGCATTTTTTCTCGGCATTGTAGCGGGTGGAGACGAAGATGCGGCCGTCTCTCTTGACCAGCCCCTTTTCCTTCACCGCATCGCGTCCGTTCATAATGAGATTCATGAAGACCTGGCCCATCTCCTGGGCGAGCCCCTTGAAGGGCGGCAGGCCCCTCTCCAGGTCAGCCTCGATCTCCACATCGTATTTGACCTGGTTGTGGGTCAGAACAATGGCATCCTCAACAATGGTGTTGAGATCACAGGAGCGGAAGGTTTCCTCGCTGTGGGCCATGCGCTTTGTGCTTTTGACGATGTGGTCGATCCGCTCCACCGACTGAATATTGCGGTCGGCGATGTCGCTGATGCCCTCCAGGACGAGTTCCATGTCGAGTTCGGCCATCAGCTCGGCCAGTTTCCGCCGTTCCGCCGCCGGATCGGCCGTCGGATCGGCAAGCGACTGATCGAGAAAGGCAACCAGCTCCTTGACGTAGTCGATGTTCATCTTGAGTCCGTCCATGGAAAAGCTGATGGCCTGGGCCGGGTTGTTGATCTCGTGGGCGATGCCGGCCACCATGGTGCCGAGGGAGGCCAGCTTTTCCTGCTTGATGATCCGCGTCTGACTCTCGATCAGGGCGTTTTTCGCCATATTGCGCTCAGTGATGTCGCGGACCATGGCAATGAAGAGCTGGGTGGCGCCAAGCTGCATCTCGCTGAGCGAGATCTCCAGGCTGAAGGTGGAACCGTCCTTCCTGACCCCGGTCAACTCCCGGGGCGCCTCCAGCGCCTTGCGAACCTCGGCCGGCAAGGTGCGCTCCGCCGTTGCCGTGTCCTCTTCCGGCTTTACCAGCAGGGTGCCGATATGCCGGCCCAGCAGCTCCTCCTGCGGATAGGCAAACATGCGAACCGACGCCTGATTGCAGGATTCAATCATCCCCTGTTCATCCATGGTGAGGAGACCGTCGAACATGTTGTCGATGATCGACCGCACCCGGGCCTCGGCCTGCTCCCGCTCCCAGACGGTGACGGTGAGTCGCTGCACCCCGAGATAGATACCGAGCAGGCCGAGCAGCCAGAAGGTGCCGTGGGCCAGGGAAAAGGTGAAGATATCCTGACGGGAGATGGAAAGCAGCGGCGCCATCGGGATGGAAACACTGATGCCGCCGCGGATATCGCCGAGCTGGTAGCCCTGGGAAGCGTGGCAGCGCAGACAGCCGGTTTCGGTGACCATCGGCCGCATGAGGCGCAGGTATTTTTCACCGTTGAGATTCTCCACCGAACTGACCTCGGTTACTCCGTCCTCAAAGGCCTCCAGGGCCGCCTCCTCCCAGGCGTCAGCGGCGTTTTCCGGCCGGATCGGATCAAGACTGGTGATATGGCCGTACAGTCCCTGCTGCCGGGTCTGCATCTCATAGACCTGGCGGATCATGTATTCGGGATTGACCAGGGTCAATTCCAGCCCCTGACTCGTTTTCGCGGTGGTATAATCGGCGATCTGGGCCAGATAGGGATTCGGCGTGGTCGTTTCACTGACCGGGACAAAGACGCCGTGGTGGCCGGTGGCCCAGCGATAATAGACGAGATCCTTTTCAAAGATGGTCTTCGCCTCGATCAGGGCGATTTTCAATGTCCGCTGTTTGTTGACCGTGATGTTCCACGACAGGGAAGAGAGGACGATGACGGTCCAGATGGCGGCCAGCGGCCAGCCGTAGCCCTTGTCGATCCGCGCCCGGGTGACGCTGCCGGCGCCGGTCTCGGTCCGGCGCCGCAAGCCGACCTCGATGACGACAAAGAGAAGAAAGATGACCAGCGCCGTCATGCCGCCGACAATGAAATGCTCCCTTTCGGCAAAGGGAATCTCCGGATGGAGCACCATGTCGGTGACCGCGCTCAGGTTGGCCATGAGCAGCAGCAGAATAAAATAGATGGCATAGCGAAATTTCATCATGAAAGAAACCGTGGCAAAAAATCAGTCATGGTCGGATTCCCCGTCATCGTGGGCAAAACTTGTGATGTCGCCGTACTGGGCGAGCTTACGCCGCAGGGTATCCTTGGAGATGCCGAGATCACGACAGGTCTGCATGCGTTTGTAGTTGTTGCGGATCAGGGTGCCGATGATGACCTTCTTCTCGATCTCCTCCAGGGTGAGGCAGGGAATCACAAAATCGTCGGCATCGGCTGTTTCCTGTTGTTGCGGCGGCTCCGGCTCAGGCTCCGCCGGCGCCGGCGGCTGCAGGGTCTCCGGCAGATGATGGGGCAGGATCAGTCCCTCGTTGCAGAGGATAAAGGCGTATTCGATGATGTTTTCCAGCTCGCGGATATTACCGGCGTAGTCGGCGGCCATGAGGAGATTGAGCGCCTCGTCCGAAATGCCCTTGACCGCCTTGTTGCGCTGCCTGTTGTACTTGTTGATGAAAAATTCGACGAGAAAGGGTAGATCCTCCATCCGTTCCCGCAGAGGGGGGAGCTCGATCTTGACGACATTGAGCCGGTAATAAAGATCGTCACGAAAGGTGCCGGAGGCGACCAGGGCAGCGAGATCCCGGTTGGTGGCGGCAATGACCCGGGCATTGGTGGGCACCGGCGCACTGGAGCCGAGCGGCTCGTAGGTCTTCTCCTGAAGGACCCGCAGCAGTTTGACCTGCATGGCGGCTGAGATGTCACCGATTTCGTCGAGGAAGAGCGTCCCCTTGTCCGCCGCGGCAAAACGACCGGGCCGGTCATGCTTGGCGTCGGTAAAGGCGCCGGCCTTGTAGCCGAAAAGTTCGGATTCAAGCAGGGTGTCGGGCAGGGCGCCGCAGTTGACCGCGACAAAGGGTTCCTGGCCGCGGTTGCTCATCCGGTGAATTGCATTGGCAATAACCTCCTTGCCGGTGCCCGACTCCCCGAGGATGAGGATGTTGCTGTCGCTTCTGGCAAAATCGGGCAGCACCGACATGATCTGCTGCATCTTTCTGCTTTTGGTGGAAATCTCCCCACGGCTACTCTCCTCGGTCAGACGACTGCGCAACTGGAGGATCTCGGTGCGGTCGCGGAAGGTCTCGACCCCGCCGATACTGTTGCCCTGGCCGTCGACCAGGGCGGTGACGCTGATCGTCACCGGAATGCGCCGGCCCAGCTTACCGCGGATGATGACATCCCCCTCCATCACCCTGTCCCCGGCCGCCAGGGCCCGGGTCAGCGGACAGCTCGTGCCGCAGAGATTGCCGCAGAAGATATCCCCGCATTTTTTACCGAGCACTTCACCAGCACTGTAACCGGTGATCTTCTCCGCCGCCCGGTTGAAGGAGGTGATGCGAAAATCAGGGTCAACGGTGAAGACGCCGTCCGCCACGCTGTCCAGGATGTAGCGGCTCTGCAGTATGCCGGTGATGTCGCGAAAGATCTCCATGCCGCCGATGATGGCGCCGCGCGGATCGAGCAGCGGCGCGGCCTGGATGCTGACCGGCACCACCCGGTTGTCGGCGATGATGAGCGAGGTGGAGTCGTCGTGGGCCGGTTTGCCCTCCCGCATGGCCCTGAGCAGTGCGGCATCCTGCTCGCCGGCGACGCCGGTCCGGCCGAAAATCTCGGTAAAGGGCCGACCAACGACCTCTTCCTGATTCCAGCCGGTCATCTTCTCCGCCGCCTTGTTGAACAAGGTGATGTTCATCTCGCTGTACACGGTGAAGACGCCGTCGAAAAAAGAATCGAGGATGAGCTGACGATGAAAGATTTCGCGGATTTCCTGAAAGGACTGGACGCCGCCGACGATGTCGCCGTTGTTATCCTCCAGGGGGGAGGCGCTGACCAGCACCGGGATCTCCTGCTCGCCGAGGCGGA
>CAZUZJ010000175.1:0-5739 GCA_964624225.1 uncultured Desulfobulbia bacterium
GGTGCAGGTGGTCAGCAGGTAGGCGATCACCACCCATTCGGTTTTATGCAGCGGCGAGTCGAATTCGGCCATAATCGTCGGCAGGGCGATATTGACCATGGAGCTGTCCAGGGTGGAAAGAAAGACCCCCAGGCTGACGACCAGAAAAATCAGCCATTTTCGGTTGCCGCCATTCATGAGGGCCACGCTGTTGTAAGAAATGATCTTTTTGTTGACATGAAAGGAACCTTGCGGGTATTTTAGGTGTCGCTTAATTTGTGTCCTTTTGGGAATCCATGCGGGGATCAATTCCCATATCCTCCGTCTTCTACTGCATATGGTGAAAGAATGAAAAAAGAAATGCAAAAAAAAATCCGTCTCATCAGTCTTATTCTGTTTTTTTTCGCCCTGTTCTCGTTCTCTGCCCTGGCCGCCACCGCCATGCCCAGTTTCACGCTCGAATCCGCCAATGACGGAAAAAGCATCGATAGTGGGAAGTTCAAGGGACAGGTCGTGCTCGTCACTTTTTTTGCCACCTGGTGTCCACCCTGCATGCAGGAAATTCCCTCCCTGATCAGCCTGCAGGACGAATATGGCAAAAGCGGCTTTTCCGTGGTGGCCATCTCCGTTGACCAGGGTGGAGTCAGACCGGTGAAACGGGTCATGGAAAAGACCGGCATCAACTACCCCGTGCTGATGGCAGATAACAAGGTAACCCGTGATTTCGGCGGTATCGTCGGCATCCCCACCTCTTTTCTGATCAACCGGGACGGCAATATCGTCAAAAGCTATCCGGGGTATGTGACTCATTCGGTGCTGGCGGCGGATATCAAGCAGATTCTTTAAGAGCGTATCCGCAATAAGCTTTTCAGGGGCGCGCCGGATTTTGAGACGGATTTGACCGGGACGATTCAGCAAAATCGCAGGCGTGCAGGACAATGGCGAAGATTTTGCGATTGAGTAGCGGGCAAAGGCGGCCATAACCCGGATGCGGGCGGCAAAGATTTATTTATGGATAAGCGCTAAGTAGCAGCCTGACCCGGCAAAATGAGAATCGATTCATTTTCCGGTTGACATCTGGGCGGCAGTTTGTATAGTTATAGCCATAGGCTTTCTTGGTAGGAACTTTTTGATCCGAACATCAGCAAAGGAGAAAGAAATGAGCAAAAAACTTTTGACTCTCGCCCTGGCCGCAGCTTTTCTTGTAAGCACCGCATCCGTTTCCCTGGCTGCAAAAATTAAATGCACCGTTGACAGCGTTGAAGGCGACAAGGTAACCATGACCTGCTCCGGCGCCGATGACCTGAAAGCCGGCGATAACGTTGAAGTAAAGGCTAAAAAAGGCAAAGCGATCGAAGGTTGCTAATTCTCGTACGCTTCCTTTTCGAATACCAGCAAAAGACCGTTTGATCTTCGGATGAAACGGTCTTTTTTTTGTTGTACGGAATAACGGTATGGGCTTACAGCATAACCACGGTCACCGGGCGGGGGGCGCGTGAATCTCCTTTATGCCGCCTTTCTCGGCATCCTTCAGGGTGCCACGGAATTTTTACCGGTATCGAGTTCCGGTCATCTGGCCCTGGCCGAGTCCTTTTTTCGGATTGAAGAGGCAGGGTTGCCTTTTGACGTTGCCCTGCACATGGGAACCCTGATCGCTATCCTTATCTATTTTCGCCGGGATCTCGGTGAACTGCTGCTCGCCTTTGTTTCGCGCTCCCATGACGCGGAAACAACCCGCCAGCGGCGGATGGGCTGGTATATCGTTCTGGGCACCGTGCCGGCGGTGGCGGCCGGTCTGCTCCTCGAGCATGCTGCCGAACACTATCTGCGCGGGCCGGCCACGGTCGCCTTTTTCCTGTCCGTCGCCGGTTTTTTTCTTTGGCTGGCGGAAAAAAAGGGGGGCAAGAGCCGGAGTTTTTCGGCCATCACCCTGCGCGATGCCCTGCTGATCGGCATCTGTCAGGCTTTTGCCCTGGTCCCCGGTGTTTCGCGCAGCGGCAGCACCATCACCGCCGGTCTCTTTCTCGGCCTGAGCCGCTCAGCCAGCGCCAAATTTTCCTTTTTATTGTCCGCACCGATTATCTTCGGAGCCGGGGTTTACAAAATTCCCAAAATTTTTAGCCAGGGGCTTGATCGCAACGAAATTCTATTTTATCTAACAGGTTTTTTTGCTGCCGCACTCTCCGGTTACGCTGTCATTGCCCTGCTCATGCGTTTTGTCCGCACCCGCAGTCTGGCCGTTTTTGCCTATTACCGTTTCGCCCTGTCAGCAGTGGTGGTGGTTGCCCTGCTGCTTGGTTACTGAATGGGCGATGCCCGCCGATGTCGTGCACCGTTTGCGCACCGCCGGCCCCATTTCACTCTGACACCAGGTATCTGACGTGGAAGCACACCATCTCCCCGAGTCGGCGCAGGCCGCCCTGAAAAGAATCAGAAAACAGTACAAAGTCGGTTTCGAGCCTCTCCGTATCAGGGATATCGAGCTGCACATTCTCCAGGTGACTGACCTCGAACATCTGCTCGCTGGTCGCGATCCCTTTGCCGATGTCGCCAGCTTTCCCTTCTGGGTGAAACTGTGGGAGGCCTCGTTGATGCTGGCCGATATCATGGCCACCATCCCCGCCGAACCTGGGCAGCGGGTGCTCGAGCTGGGCGCCGGCCTGGCCGCCCCCGGTCTCGTAGCCGCGGCCCGCGGTTACCAGGTCACCTTGAGTGATTATGAGCCCCACATCCTCGATTTTCAACGGGTCAGTGCAGCGGCAAGCGGTCTCTCCGGCCTTGATTTTCGGATCATCGACTGGAAAAAACCGCCGCAACTCGATCCCTTTGATATCATGCTCGGCGCCGAGATCCTGTTCCGGGATGAATTTTTTCAGCCCCTGCTTTCCGTTTTTGACCGGTATCTCGCCCCTGGAGGAACCATTTACATCGCCCATGATGTCCGGCGCAAGAGTGTGCCGCAATTTCTCGACCTGGCGCAAAAGACCTATCAGATTGCCGTTTCCGCCCGCAAGATGACCACTGCCGACGGCGAGCTGACCATCCTCGTCAATCGATTACGGAAAAAATAACGTCACCATGCCGCTCTACGAGTATGAACATATCGAGGAAAAATGCAGTCTGGGGCAGCGGTTCGAGCTGACCCAGTCGTTGGCGAGCCCCCGGCTGACTGCCTGCCCGCAGTGCGGGGCGCCGGTGCGGCGGCTTATCTCGCTGTGCGCTGTCAGCACTCCGAAGACCAACAGCGACCTGAAAAATCTCGGGTTCACCAAGCTGGTGCGCCGTGACAACGGCGTCTATGAAAACGTCACTGCCACCGGCAAGGAGAGTAAAATCTGGGACGCACGCAAGCCGGAGACCATGCCGGATCTGCGCTCCAAAATCCGCGACTGAAACGATGATGGTCTCGGAAAAACCGAAAATCAACCACAGAGATTACGGGGTATCAAGGAGGAAGTAGTTGTAATGTAAAAAAGTTTTCTTTGTTCACCGGGCTCTCTGTGGTAAAAAAGGCCTTTTCCGATTTTATCAAAGATGGAGAACCGCATGCGCCTTGATGATATCGACTGGAATGCCATGTGGCAGGAGGCGCGTCAGCGCAAAAGCTGGAAAAAAAAGGACAGCGCCGACTGGGATCGGCGGGCAGCCGGCTTTGCCCGGCGCAACATCGATTCGGACTATGCAGCGGCCTTTCTCACCCTGCTGCGGCCTGAACCGGACTGGCGAATCCTTGATGTCGGCTGTGGCCCCGGCACCCTGGCCCTGCCCCTGGCGCGGCGGGTCCGCGCGGTGACGGCCCTGGACTTCTCCGCCGCCATGCTGGAGGAACTCGGCAATCGGGCCGCTGCGGCCAGCATCGATACTATCCGGATGGTACAGGGAAGCTGGACCGATGACTGGCAGGCCCTTGCCATCCCGCGGCACGAGGTGGTCATCAGTTCCCGCTCCCTTGGCGTGTCCGATCTGGCCGCGGCTCTGGAAAAACTTGACCACTGGGCCACCGTCAGGGTCGTTGTTGCCGATCGGGTGGGCAGCGGGCCCTTTGATCCGGAGCTGTTTGCTGCCATCGGCCGCCCCTTTGATCCTGGCCCCGACTATATTTATTCAGTCAATCTTTTGTACCGGATGGGGATTCACCCTGCAATCAATTACATCGAAATGAACCCGACCCGTGTTTTTAGCGACCGGAACCAGGCTGTGGCGAGCTGCCGCTGGATGCTCGATGATTTGAGCGCGGACGAGGAAAAAAAACTCGCCCGCCATCTCGATGAGCTGCTGACGTGCGACCCGGCGGGGATGTGGCGGCTGACCCGCAGCACGCCGGTGAAGTGGGCCGTGATTTCCTGGGAAAAATAGGACGACTGCCATGCGGATCATGATTGTCGGTGCCGGACAGGTCGGCCACTATCTCTGCGAAAAACTCTCGGTCGAAGGCCAGGAGGTGGTACTGGTTGACAGTGACGAGAGCAAGCTGCGTAAACTCGAACGGGATCTCAATATCCTGCCCATGCGTGGCAGCGGGGCGTCGGCCCGGGTACTCGAAGAGGCGGGGATCAAACAGACCGATCTCTTCATTGCCGTTACCGACAGCGACGAGGTCAATCTCATCGCCTGCATCCTCTCCAAGCAGTACAATGTCAAACGGCGGATCGCCCGGGTGCGCAACGAGGATTTTTACACATCCGGCGAGGCGCTGAACGAAAAGGCGCTCGGCATCGACCTGCTTATCAGTCCTGATATTGCCATGGCGGACGAGATCATGACCCTCAGTCAGCTCTCCAACGCCTTTGCCGTGGCCGAATTCGCCGGCGGTCAGGTGGAGCTGCTCGGCTACGAGGTCTACAGGGGGAACCCGATGATCGGCGTTACCCTCCATCAGATGCAGGCCGTGAAAAAGCGCCACACCTTTATCATCGTCGCCATCATCCGCGATGGGGAAACTATCATCCCGCGCGGCGAAGATCGCCTGGCCGCCGGCGACAGGATTTTTCTCGTGGCCCGGAAAAAGGACCTCCCCGAGGTGGAGGCCCTTTTTCATTTCACCAGCCGGGCGCCGAAAAGGGTCTTTATCATCGGCGGCGGCACCATCGGTTTTCAGGTGGCGAAAAGGATGGAGCGCAAGAAGGTGCGGGTCAGCGTGGTGGACCGTGATCCGAAACGGTGCGAGTTTCTTACCGAACAGCTGGCCCACTCCGTGGTTCTCAACTTCGACGGGCTCGACTCCCACGAGCTGCTGCAGGAGGGCATCGATCAGGCCGACCTGGTCATTGCCGCCACCCACAGCGACACCACCAACATCCTCTCCAGCCTGCTGGCCAAGCATCACGGCGTGCGCAAATGCATCACCAAGATCACCCGGCCCGACTTTCTCCCCCTGCTGGGGAAGCTCGGCATCGACGCGCCCCTGATTCTATATGATGAACATTTAACCTGTTGTCTTTGCTCTTACCTTTACATATTTGACAAGTATAATTATCTCTCCAAAGAACATATTCTCTTACATTCCAAAATCCTAACTGTTCACCTTGTTGATATTTTACGCCTTCTATATTAGGATTTTTAATCTTTTGTATATCAAAGGAAGCTACTTCTGTAATTATTTTAGTTATAGGCAATATCTTATGAACTTTTTCTACTATTTTCAAATGTGTTTGTATTTTGTTTTCAATAGAAGGTGCTAACCAACCTTTATTTTTACTTCGTACTCTATTTGAAAATCGTGGCTTTATATATCTTGTTTTTCTATATCTCCTACTTCTA
>CAZUZJ010000176.1:0-5724 GCA_964624225.1 uncultured Desulfobulbia bacterium
CCATAGCGGGCGGGAAAGTGAAAACAACGAGTTACAAAACATGACCCGTCGGAATTGTGGTTTTTTTACGATTCCGACCATATTAGCCGGGGGGGAATAAGAAAAGCCTATCGCAAATTGCGGGTGATGTCTACCTTGGAATATGCTGAGACCGAGAAAACACCATTTTGCCCGATTCGTCTTTTGCCGCTGCGGACACAGATGCCGCCCAACCCCTTTGTCGCGTGACAATTCCTTTGGGGTTTTCCCTTTTTTTGCTATACTGATATCCAATACCCTTCTGTCCGGCTGACCATGGGGCCTGCTCGTTGGCAGAAGCTGATTTGTTGACTCTTTTCAAGAGGCAGGAGGCATGAACGCCAAGCTCGGACTTTTTGTTGCCCTGTTGCTGGGAGTGGTTGTCTTTACCCTGCAGAATACCGAATCGGTCGATATCCGTTTCTTTTTCTGGCAGCTCTCCCTCTCCCGGGCCCTGCTCATTTTTCTTGTCTTTGCCATCGGCATACTGTTCGGCTATCTGCTGTCCACCTTGCAGGCCGGCAGAATCGGCGGTGAAAAACGCGACATGATCGAACCGCCGACCGGCGGAGGAGGCTGACGATGGATCTCTCCCGCCTTTTTCATCCCCGTTCGCTGGCGGTCATCGGCGTTTCGGCGACGAACGACCGCCATCCGGCCAATGTCATCTTTACCAAGAATCTGCTGCGCTATCCGGTCGCCGCCGCGGCCGTTAACGTCAAGGGCGGCCGGCTGGATGGCGAAACCGTCTATCCCTCCATCTCCGCCGTGCCGGGACCGGTCGATCTGGCCGTTATCGCGGTGCGGGCCGAATATGTGCCTGAGGTGCTGGCGCAGTGCATTGCCGCCGGGGCAGGGGGGGCGATCGTCATCTCCGGCGGCTTTGCCGAGGCAGGCGAGGCCGTCCTGCAGCAACGGCTGGTCGATATGGCCATCTCCGCCGATTTTCCCTTCATCGGGCCGAACTGCCTCGGGGTCTTCACACCCGGCGCAGTCGACACCTTCTTCCTTCCACCGGAACGGATGGTGCAGCCCGAGACCGGCGACGTGGCGATTGTCAGCCAGAGCGGCGGCGTTCTCGTTGATCTGCTGGTTAAGTTTGCCCGGGAGGGGGTCGGGGTTTCCTGCGCAGTCAGCATCGGCAACAAGGCCCTGATCCGTGAGCTGCAACTGCTCGAATTTCTTGAAAACGACCCCAATACTCGGGTTATCGCCTTTTATGTCGAAGGTTTCGGTGAAAACGAGGGTCGCGAATTCGTCACCTTGGCCCGTCGCTGCCGCAAGCCGATCATTGTCCTGAAGGCGGGCAAGACCAGCGAGGGCAGCCGGGCGGTGTCGAGCCACACCGCCTCCCTGGCCGGCGATTACCGGGTTTTTTCCTCGGTGCTGGCCCAGCATGGCATTATCGAGGCGGCTAACGAGGTGGATCTCGTCTCCTGCTGCGAGGCCTTGAGCTGTTATCCGGAGACAACCATCCAGGGGCGGGTCGGGGTGATCAGCGGCAGCGGCGGCCATGGCGCCATTGCCGTGGACGCCTGTGTCGCCGCCGGCCTCACCGTGCCATCTTTCAGCGATGATATCCGCGCCCGGCTGACCGGTTCACTGTCGGACACCATCCGCCCGATCGCCTCGGTGGCCAATCCCGTTGATCTCACCGGCAGCGCGGTGGAAAACGATTTTGTCGCCGTGGTGGATGCCATGTGCGTCATCGATGACATCGACGCCATCCTCCTGCTCATGCTGCCCTATCTGCCCGGGATCAGCTCGGATCTCGGCGCCCGGCTCAGCAAGGTTTATCGTCGCCACGGCAAACCCCTGGTCGCCTATGTCCCGCACATCGAAAAATACCAGATGCTGATCGAGGGCTTTGAACTCAATCGGGTGCCGGTGGCGTCATCCATCGAAAGTGCGGTGCGCATGACCCAGGTACTGAGGAGATGCCGACTGTGTTAGATCGAGAAATTGTCGAGATATTGAACAGATCCCTGGTGCATGGCTGGGTGATGGAGCCCGAGGCGAAACGTCTTTTTTCCCTGGCCGGCCTGCCGGTGCCCCGTTTTTCCTGGGCCCGCGACCTTGATCAGGCCCTGGCCGATGCCGCTGTCATCGGTTATCCGGTGGCGGCCAAAGTGGTTTCCCCGGCCATTATTCACAAGTCGGAGGTCGGCGGGGTGGCGGCCGGGATCAGGGATGCGGCGGAACTTGCCGCCTTTTACCGGCGGGTGGCGACGGTCGCCGATTTTGCCGGCATCCTGGTCGAGGAAATGGCGAACGGCCATGAACTCATCGTCGGCGCCGCCATTGACCACCAGTTCGGGCCGGTGGTGCTGCTCGGGATCGGCGGCACGGCAGTGGAGGTCTACGGGGATGTCGCCATCCGCATGGCCCCCCTGGCCGCCGATGATGTGCTTTCCATGCTCAGTGAACTGAAAGGAGGCAGGTTGCTGACCGGTTATCGGGGCGGCACCCCGGTCGACCGGGACAAACTCGTTGCCTGTGTCCTCGCCTTTTCATCCCTGATGGGAGAGATTGCCCCCTATATCGAGTCGGTGGACGTCAACCCTCTCTTCTGTTCGGCCAAGGGCTGCGTTGTCGCCGATGCCCGCATCATGCTGAACAGGAGGTTGCAGCCCGGCGCGGCGACCGGTTCCGTTGAAAACTGAGGGGGAAGGGTGGAATTCAAGGATTATTACAAAACCCTCGGTGTCGAGAAAACGGCCAGTCCGGATGAGATCAAGCGGGCCTATCGCAAGCTGGCCCGCAAGTTTCATCCGGATATCAGCAAGGATACCGAGGCGGAAAAACGGTTCAAGGAGATCGGCGAGGCCTACGAGGTACTGAAGGATCCGAAAAAGCGGGCCGCGTATGACAAGGTCGGTTCCGGCTGGCAGGAGGGGCAGGAGTTCCGGCCGCCGCCCGGCTGGCAGAGCGAATTTTCCTTTTCGACGGGTGGCGATTTCGGCGCCGGCGAGTCGGCCTTCAGCGATTTCTTCGAACAGCTCTTTGGGCGCGGAACAGAGACCCGCACCTTTACCGGCCGGCGGGAACCGCTGCGGGCACGGGGTGAGGATCAGCATGCCAGACTGGCCATCGACCTGGAGGATTCCTATCACGGCGCGGTTCGCACCATTACCCTGAGCAGCGCGGCAATGGACGGCAGCGGCCATCTCAATGTCCGGCCGCAGACCTTGCAGGTCCGGATTCCCAAGGGCATCACCGAAGGGCAGCTCGTCCGCCTGGCCGAGCAGGGCGGGGTCGGGCTGGGCGGAGGAGGACGCGGCGATCTCTATATCGAGATCCGCTTCAATCCCCATCCCCTCTTTCAGGTCAATAAACGTGATGTCACCCTGGAATTGCCGATCACCCCGTGGGAAGCGGCCCTTGGCGCCACTGTTACCGTGCCGACTCTGGGCGGCCGGGTGGAGATGAAGATTCCGCCCGGCTCCCAGTCCGGGCAGAAGCTGCGCCTGAAGCACAAGGGGTTGCCGGGCCGCATCCCCGGCGATCAGTTTATCGTACTCAAGGTGGTGGTGCCGAAGCCGACCACCGAGGCGGAGCGGGAGCTGTACCGGCAAATGGCCGCCGCCATGCCTTTCAATCCGCGCGCCACTCTCGGAGCATGACCATGGGCGATCTGACCAGAAACGACCTGACAAAGAACGGCCTTGTCGGCATGGTGCTCGATGAACAGGCCGTCCTCTCCCTCGCCGATCTCTGCCGGATCTGCGCCATCGAGCAGCAGATGGTGGTGGCCATGATCGACGAGGGTCTGATCGAGCCGCAGGGTGAAAGTGATGACCAATGGTGTTTCTCCGCCGCTGAGCTGCGCCGGGTCAAGGTGGCGATTCGCCTGCAGCAGGATCTGCGGGTCAATCTGCCGGGGGCGGCGCTTATCGTCGATCTGCTGGAGGAGCTGGAGGAGCTGAGGCGACGATGAAAAAACAGGATGGAGGCAGGGAAGGCGTATGAACAATCATAATGTGTCGCAGGAGTTTCCCAACCTGCCCGTCTCCCTGGCCGGCCTTGCCGATCTGGCGGAAAACCTCTGGTGGAGCTGGCACCCGGCGGCCCGGGCCTTGTTTAAAATGATCAGCCGGCGGGCCTGGAAGGCAAGCGTCCACAACCCGGACAGAATGTTGCGCGAGGTCTCCCGCCAGGCATTGGAGACAGCGGCGAACAGCCCGGAGTACCGTCGCTATTACGACCTGGTCATGTCCCGTTTTCGGCGTTACATGGCCCGTCAGGGCTGCCCCCTCTTTCCGGAAAAGTGCGATCAGCGCCACAACAAAATCGTCTATTTCAGCGCCGAGTACGGTCTCCACCATTCGCTGCCCTTTTACGCCGGCGGCCTCGGTTTTCTCGCCGGCGACTTTCTCAAGGAGTGCAGCGATCTCAATGTGCCGCTGGTGGCGGTCGGCTTCATGTATCCGGAGGGCTATCTCCATCAGCGCATCAATGACGACGGCATGCAGGAGAGCATCCGCATCCGGCTCGACCGCTGCCAGGCCTCCATCGCCAAGGTGCTGGATGGAAAGGGGGAGCACCTTGTCGTGCGGGTGCCGCTTTTTGATCCGCCGATTCATGTGGCGGTCTGGAAGGTGGACGTGGGCCGGGTTCCCCTCTATCTGCTCGATACCGATATCGAGATCAACGATCCTGTCTATCGCATCATCTCCTCCCGCCTCTACACCGGCGATCTGGAAAAGCGGCTGCAACAGGAGATCGTCCTCGGCATCGGCGGCATGGAGGTACTGGAGGTGCTCGGTATTTCCTGTTCCAGCGTTCATCTCAACGAGGGCCACGCCGCCTTTGCCCTGCTGGAGCGGCTGCGGGACGACCTGCAGGCCGGCATGACCTTGCCGCAGGCCCTGCATCATGTCAACCGCACCACCATCTTCACCACCCATACCCCGGTTCCCGCCGGTCATGACGTCTTTCCGAACGCCTTGCTGGAGAAATATTTTCAGCCGTTCTGGCCCTCCCTTGGCATGGACCGCGAGACCTTTCTGCAACTCGGCGCCCATCCCGCGTTTCCGGAGGGAGGATTCAACATGACGGTACTCGCCCTGCGGCTGGCCGGTCATCGCAATGGGGTGAGCAGAAAGCACGGCGAGGTGGCGAATGGGATGTGGCAGGGGCTCTGGCCGCAGGCGGAAGCAACCGCCCGGCCGCCCATCGATTTTGTCACCAACGGCATCCATGTCCCCACCTGGATCGAGCCGAAATTCGAGCTGCTGTTCAATACCTATCTGGGCTCGGACTGGCTGGAGGATCACGACAATCCCTATCTTTGGGAGATGATCGACGAGATTCCGGATGAGGAGATGTGGAAGACCCACATGTGGCTCAAGATCAAGCTCTTTAATCTTATCCGGGAAAAGGCGCGGCAGCGCTGGGCCGGCGATCGGACCCATCCTTCCATCCCGCTGACCGGCGGCATCTTTCTCGATCCCTCGGTGCTGACCATCGGCTTTGCCCGGCGTTTCGCCACCTACAAGCGGGCTGATCTCATTCTCCAGGACGAGCGCCGTCTGCAGGCCCTGCTCACCAATGCCGATCAGCCGGTGCAGATCGTCTTTGCCGGCAAGGCCCATCCGGACGACGGGGCGGGCAAACAGCTGTTGCAGAAAATCTTCAATGCCTGCCGTAATCCCGATTTCGGCGGCCGGCTTGCCTTTGTCGAGGATTACGGCGAGCAGTTTGCCC
>CAZUZJ010000177.1:0-5693 GCA_964624225.1 uncultured Desulfobulbia bacterium
CTTTTTTTCCAGGGCCGGGATGGTGGTGCGGGCCAGAGCGTCGGGAAAGGCGTGGGCATGAAAGTCGATACAGGGCATGAGCGGGTTCTCAGCGAATCGGGTAGTTCTGTCTTTTGAGTTCCTGGATGATCTTGATGCCGATGTCGAGGTGCTGCTCGGTGTAAGTCTCGAAGACCGAAGAGGCGCTGTCCTTGCTCTTGATGCCTCCCTTGCGCAGCGGCAGATCGGAGACGAGCATCAGAGCCGAAGTCGGCACATTGAGGGCGTAGCCGACGGAAAAAATGGTGGCGATCTCCATGTCGATTGCGATGATCCGGTGTTTGAGGATATACTCGATGAAATTCTGGTCGAATTCCCACATGCGATAATCGGTGGTGTGCATGATGCCGGACCTGGGCACCTTGTTGAACTCTTTGATGATGACCTCTTCGGCCACCCGGTTCATGCCGAAGGTGGGCAGGGCCGGTACATCCTTGGGCAGATAGTGGGCGCTGGTCCCCTCATCGCGGATGCTGGCGGTGGGCAGCAGCAGGTCACCGATGGCGAGTGAATCGTCGATCCCGCCGCACATGCCGAGCATCAGCACGCATTTCAGTTCGTCGAGAAAGGAGAGGCAGTGCATGATGATGCCGGCCGAGGGCGAGCCGACCCCGTAGTTGATGATGCTGATGTTGGCGTCGTGGTCATGCACCACACTCCAGTTGTTGGAAAGAATCGGCTTGCCGCTGATGTTGGCAAAGGATCTGATGTAGCGGTGAAAATTACAGATGATGATGTGGGAACAGAATTCCGAAACCGGCGAGCCGGTATAGCGCTCCAGGGTATGGCGGGCGTAGTTGTCCGGCCGCAGCAGTGAACTCATAAAGGCTTTCCTTTCCGTCCTGGGACGGGATGGTGGCGCATTCCAGTGACAAGTGGATGAAACGGTGGGGCTATTATACCCGCCACGAATCAATTATCAATTCCCAATTGCAGCGGGCAGGAGTGAAATATGCAGCGAAAAGATATTCCGGTGGAAGAGCGGATTATTCTGGCGCTTGATGTGCCGGAGCCGGAAACGGCGCGGCAGTGGGTGAAAAAGACCGAGGCGAAAATTTGCTTTTACAAGGTGGGCCTGCAGCTCTTTCTCGCCGGCTGGTTTGACATCGTCGACTGGATCATACATCGCGGCCACAAGGTAATGGTTGATCTCAAGTTTTTCGATATCCCGGAGACGGTGCGGCTTGCCATGATGCAGCTTGCCGACCGGGGGGTGAGTTTTGCCACGGTGCACGGCAACGATCCCATTATCCGCGCCGCCCTGGCGGCCAGAGAGGGGAAGGATGACGGCCTCAAGATCCTGGCGGTGACGGTGCTGACCAGTTTCGGTGAGGAGGACATGCGCGCCATGGGCATGACCGGCACCATCGAGGAACTCGTCTATTTCCGGGCGAAACGGGCGCTGGAGCTGGGCTGCGACGGGGTGGTCTCCTCCGGGCTTGAGGCGGCCCGGCTGCGTGCCGATCTGGGCGAAAAACTGCTCATCGTCACCCCCGGCATCCGGCCCGGTGCCAATATCGAGGAGTCGGCCGACGACCAGACCCGGATCATGACCGCCGGTCGCGCCATTGCCAACGGCGCCGATTATGTCGTGGTCGGCCGGCCGATCACCCGGGCTCCGGATCCGCTTGCCGTCATCGGCAACCTGCAGGAGGAGATTGGCCGGGCGATATAATGGGGCGAAAGAGGCTTTTCCGCGAAACCGAGATCAGGTCAACTCTTTTTCGCTGTGGGTTGTCAAAATCGACGGGGAAAGGACGCTGCGCGCTGGGTCGGCAACCGGATTGCCAGTTATTCACGGCAGGTCCGGTTGCCGGCAGGATCAACGCCCGGTGCGGTTCTGGCTGGCCTGGCCTTTGGCCAAGGTGCCGGTGATGACCTTGCCTTTTCCTGTGGTGCCGTGGTTTTTGCCTCCTGCGGCAACAGCGGGACCAGCGCTCAGGGCCAGCGACAGGAGGATGATGACGATGTTTTTCATTGATTTTTCTCCTTGGAGCTTGAGTGAAATCCGGGCTGGGGGCTTGCCGGCGGGAATGGTTCTCATTTAAATAACGGAAAGACTGGCGAGAAAGTTCCGTTGGACTGAAAAAAGCCGGGAGGGCGAGGGCATCTTGCCGGCGGGGATCCAGGGTGCCGGAAAATTTGTTTACTCTGCGCCTCGTTTCTTGCTGCCATGGCCCCAGATCAGCATTTTCATTGCCAACCGGGCGGGAAAGATGAAAAAGAAAGAAGTCGAGATGATCTGTGTGTCGGATCTGGAAGGTTTTGACCGGGAACGCTATGAAAGCTCGAAGAATAAACTCAAAAAAAACATCTGAGTCGTTTCGGCTGGGGAACTCAAGGACTGTCTGCTGGAGGAGGGTGACAAGGTCTGGGCGGGCAAGGCGGCCGCCATCTGGTTCATGACCTCAGACATCGATGCCAAGACTGGGATTGACGGGTGATGGTGTCGGCGTTTATCAAGACCTCGGCGCCGCCACCACCAGCAATGTCGCAAGCGTCGGGTTCAGAATGGTGAGTTGCGCAGGAAACCCACATGGCACATAATGATCATCCGCCGCATTTGTCCTCCGTTTCTCGCTGTCTCTTCCCGTGCGGTGCATTTCAGCGCAAAAGTAACATTAACCTACCAGCCCAGGATGTATTTCACGCCCTGCATGACGAGCAGGGTGTAGATGCCGGCCACCACGTCGTCGAGGACGATGCCGAGTCCGCCGTGCAGGCGGGTATCGACCCAGCCCACCGGAAAAGGCTTGAGAATGTCGAAGAGGCGAAAGAGGACAAAGGCGCAAAAGAGCGGCGCGGCCTTCCAGGGCACCCCGATCAGGCCGATCAGCATGCCGATGATCTCGTCGATCACGATGATACCGGGATCACTGTGGTTGACGATCTTCTCGGCGCTGCCGGCGGTGAACACGGCCAGCAGAAAGATGAGGCCGAGCGCCGGCAGGTAGAGGGTGGCCGGCAGGCGCAGCAGCAAAAAATGGAGGGGAAAGGCGACCAGGGTGCCCCAGGTGCCGGGCATGGTCGGCAGATAGCCGCTGTAGCAGCCGGTGGCGATCAGCATGATGAGCCGGTCCATCACTCCTCCTGAAAGTCGTCCGGCGTTGCCGCAGCCACCAGGGCGTAAATCTCCCGCAACGGGATCTCTTTTTCCGCGGCCAGCTGCCGGCACTGCTCATATTCCGGGGAGAGCACCGTGCGGCCCATCGGCGTCGTCACCTTTTTCACCGCAATCCGGCCTGCCCGGGTGACGATGAAGCCGCTCTGGCGGGGCAGGGTCCAGCGCGCCTCCCGCCGGTAGCGCAGGCCGATGGCGCTTGTTTCTTCGAGGATGAGGCGCTGCGCCTCCCAGGCCAGATCAGGGGCGGCGACCACCCGCAACAGAAAGCCGGGTCGGCCCTTTTTCATCTGCATGGGGATGAGGGCGACATCAAGGGCGCTGCCGGCCAGCAGCTTTTCGCAGAGAAAGGGGAAGCCCTCCGGCTGCCAGTCGTCGAGATGAGTCTCGATGACCACCACCTCCTGTTCCTCCGCCACTGTTAAGGCCTCACCGATGATGAGCCGCAGTAGATTGGGGCGGCCGTCCCGACGTTCCCGGCTGCCGGCGCCGTAACCAAGACCGGCGATGCGCATGGGCGGCAAGGGGCCGAAGGTGCGACAGCAGCCCTTGAGGATGGCGGCGCCGGTGGGGGTGACGAGTTCCTGGTCCAGATCGACCCCGTACACCGCCATTCCTTTGGTCAGTTCGGTGACCGCCGGCGCCGGCAGGGGCAAGACGCCGTGGCTGCACCGGGTCCAGCCGCGGGACAGGGGCAGGGGCGCGGAAACGAGATGATTGATGCCAAAATATGCCATGCCGATGGCAGCGCCGGTGATGTCGATGATGGCGTCGATACCGCCCAGTTCGTGAAAATGGACATCATCGACCGGGCAGCCATGCACCCGGGCCTCGGCCTCAGCCAGGGCGGTGAAGATGGCGAGTGCCCGTTCCCGGACCGGGGCGGCCAGGCTGCTTGTCGTAAGCATTGACCGGATCGCCCCCCAGCTCCGGTGGTGGCGATCATCGCGAACATGCGCGGTGAAACGAAGAGCTCTGAGCCCCTGCTGAGTGATCTCCTTCACCGCAAGCTCATAGCCGGCAAGGGGCAGGGCGGCCAGTTCCCGGCTGAGGGTGTCAAGCGGCAGGCCGGCATGAAGCAGGGCGCCAAGGAGCATGTCGCCGCTGATGCCGGAGAAGGTGTCGGTGTAGGCGATGATCATCGGGCGCCGAAGCGGATGCCGGTCGCCAGGGGACGGCCGCGGAGAAAGGCATCGACCGTCATGCGGTTGCCGCCCTGGCGCTGCACCTCCCGAACCAGCAGGTAATCATGGCCAGTGGCAATGAGCAGGCCGTCGCGGTCGGCGCGGCACAGGGTGCCGGGCGGCTCCACCGGTTCACCGCTGATCACCTCGGGCAAAAAGAGACGGAGCCACTCCCCGTCATGTTCGGTATGGGCCAGGGGCCAGGGATCAAGGCCGCGGATCAGGCAGCTTATCCGCGCCGCCGGCCAGGTCCAGTCGATGGATGCCTCTTCCTTGGTCAGCATCGGCGCATCGCAAGCCAGGCTGCTGTTCTGTTTGTGGCGGGGCAGCCGGTTCGCGCGCAGCAGGGTAAGGGCCTCGATCAGCAGCCGACCGCCGAGCTCGGCCATTTTGCTTGCCAGACTGGCCGAGGTGTCATTGTTTTTGATGAAGAGGCGGTCCTGCAAGAGGATGTCGCCGGTGTCCATCCCCTCGTCCATCTGCATGATGGTGATGCCGGTTTCCCGCTCCCCGTTGATGATGGCGCGCTGGATCGGCGCGGCACCGCGGTAGCGAGGCAACAGGGAGCCGTGGACATTGATGGTGCCGAGCGGCGGCAGATTGAGCAGCGGTCCGGGCAGAATCCGGCCATAGGCGGCGACGACGAGAAGATCCGGATCAAACCCGGCAATGGTGTCGCGGAATTCGTCGGTGCGGATTTTTGTCGGCTGTAGCACCGGAATGGCGTGACGTTCCGCCAGCACCTTGACCGGTGGCGGGGCGAGCTGTCGGCCGCGGCCCTTCGGCCGGTCGGGCTGACTCACCACGGCCACGACGTTTTCTTTTGCGTCAAGCAGGGCCTGCAGGGCGGGCACGGCAAATTCCGGGGTGCCCATGAAGATGATCCGGCTGATTTTATTGATCATGGCTCCCGGCCTGCTCTTCGAGCAGCTGTTTTTTGCGTTTTTTCTTGTAGAGGGTTCTTTTCAGAGAGCTGAGATGGTCGATGAACAGGGTGCCGCGCAGATGGTCCACCTCATGCTGGATAACGCGGGCAAACCAGCCTTCTGCCTCGAATTCGACCTCCTTGCCCTCCGGGGTGCAGGCCCGCACCTTGATGCGCTGAAAACGCTGGACATTGGCGCAGTAATCAACAACGCTCAAGCACCCTTCCTCATCAATCTGTCTGCCTTCACCTTCAATGATTTCCGGATTGATGAGCGGAATAAGTTTTTTCTCGTCCTTGGGCGAGACGTCGATCACCAACACCTGTTGCAGCACGCCGATCTGGTTGGCAGCGAGGCCGACCCCGGGGCCTCGTCGGGGGCCACGATGTAGGTCACGTCCTGGCCCTTCTCGCGCAGGGCGAC
>CAZUZJ010000178.1:0-5685 GCA_964624225.1 uncultured Desulfobulbia bacterium
TCCGCCCAGATCAGCCTCTGTTATGTCATAAGTTTTAGCTCAAGTACCGCAAGGGTACATGGGAACATTTTCCTCTATGAGGAGTGGAAAAAGGTCGGCGAACGGCGCGAAATTTCTACTCCGGATCGTTTCGGCCACCCCTTTCTTCGCGAGCATGGCTCCATCGAAGATAAAATACACGATCAGATCGGCACCATCACTCAGTAGAGAAGCGGCAAATGCTATCGCGGGATTGGCCCGGTCTTGGTCATCACTGGAATGAGTTATGATCACAACATATTTTTTTCTGCATGTAACTTTCTCCTTAAAAGACCAGGTTCATGTCCGCTTGCATGACGATGTCGGTGTAATACGTTTCCGGATCGGCCAGGGAAATCCCCTCGACAAAATCGTCATCACTGAATTCGAATACGTTTTTGTTCAATGGGCAAGCCAGCAATTTTGCGCCTTCCATATGCAGCATAAGTAGCATGTCTTCCGGGATGGGCAGGTTCATTTCTTCCATGCGGGCCATAACTTTGCGCTGTTCCTCCTCGGGTTGATCCGGCAAGCACTTTAACTCCTTGATTTTCTTTTTATGTACGGCGTTGATGCCCCGGGACCCAAAAAAAACGGTCACTCTGGCTCCGGCCCGTTGCAGGCTCAAAGCCGTCATCAAGCCATTGAACACCTGGCAGAGTTCATCGTGAAAAATCATTATGGAAGCTTTTTTCATTTCACTCATGATGGTTCCTCCGTTCCGAAAATGGTAATCGAATTGGCCTATCTGACCGGCAGTTCCGTGCCGCGACTCATGATCTCGATACAGCCCGCGTAGCTGAACAGGCGGTTGCGTTTCTGGGCGGTCAGCTCCTTGACGATGCCGAGTTGCTCCAGGTGGCCGAGCGCCTTGTTGACCGTGGCCGGGGTGATGCCGGTCTTTTCCACCAGCGAGCCCGAGGTGGCGATGGGATGCTCCATGAGTGCCCGGTGGACCTGCAAGGTGGATGAAGCCGCCCGTCCGAGGCCGCTGATCTTGTCACGGTCCCGGTTTGACAGGTCGAGAAGCTGCTGGGCCGTTTCCACCGCCTGGGTGGCGGTGACGATCACGGCCTCGGCAAAGAAGTCGAGCCAGGCTTCCCAGTCGCCGGTCAGACGCACGTTGTTGAGCAGCTCGTAGTAATACTGGCGGTGCGTCTTGAAATAGAGGCTGAGATAGAGCATCGGCTCCCGCAGCACCTTCTGCTCGCACAGGAGCAACGCGATCAGCAGACGGCCGAGACGACCGTTCCCATCCAGAAATGGGTGGATCGTCTCGAACTGCACATGGGCCAGCGCCGCCTTGAGCAGTACCGGAGTCGGTTCCGGCTGGTCATGGAGGAAGAGCTCCAGCTTGCTCATGCACTCCAGGACCTCTTCGGCCGGCGGCGGAACAAAGGCCGCATTGCCCGGCCGGGTGCCGCCGATCCAGTTCTGGCTGCGCCGAAATTCCCCCGGGGTCTGATTGCTGCCCCGGCCCTTGGTCAGCAGCACACCGTGGATTTCCCGGAACAGACTCAGCGACAGTGGCAGCCCTTCTTTCAACAGACGCAAGCCATGGTCGAGGGCGGCAACATAGTTGCTGACCTCCCGCACATCATCGAGCGGCACGCCGGGTTCCTGATCCAGCTCGAACAGCAGCAGGTCGGACAGCGACGATTGCGTCCCCTCGATCATGGAGGAGAGCACCGCTTCCTTACGAACGTACATGGAAAGGAACAGCGAGGTGTCCGGCAGCAGGGTCGAGACGCTGTCCAGCCGACCGAGTGCCAGCAGCGCCTGGTCGAACTTGCTGCGCAGCTCCGGCGTCCAGTCGATGGGTGGACGCGGCGGCAGCGGCGCAGGTACGAAGGCCTGGGCCTTCTCACCCACCGTTGATATGGTCATGTATCTCCCTTGGAGTTCTCGCTTCATCCAGCCTGCCTCGAACCTAAAATAAGACTCGTCTTTATTTTATTTTCAATTTACATCCTAAAATAAAGAGCCGGGAAGGAAAAATCAAGCGGATTTCCCGATTGGCCGTTTCGATTTCCTCAGACGCGCGTTCGACGTTACGACGCATCTGCTAAAGGCCAGTGTCATACAATTCCTGTTCTCATCTCCAGACCGGGCTTTTCGGAACAGCCAAAAACCTCACTACTGACAAGAGCAAACCTGCTTGATCGGGTCCTTGGTCGGTTCGTGATCGCTGCGCCAGCGGTCATGTCGCAAGCCGTGTCGTGAGTTTGTCGCAAGTTCACCCCCCAAGTCACACCTCAAGTCAGCCCCCAAGTCGGCAGGGCTATTCTTCATCCGGTTTTTCCTCTCCGGCTGATTCGATCTGCTTCTCCATCCGGTCGAAATCGCTTTCAAACAACCGGTCCTGCACGATGCGGTATTTTTCGTATTCGCTTTCGGCATGGGTTTTGGCAATTTTTGATGCGCTCATCATCCATCACGTAGGCCTTGATGGTGTAGTGGCCCATTTGCGGAACTGCACAGCCCTTTCGGAGTTTACCTTGTAGCCCACGGCGATGATGGCGGACAACTTGTAGTGCAGAGTGTTGTCGCTCTTGCCGTCGGAGGCAGTTATCCGGAATTTCCGGATAACTGAATCTTCCTGCAACTTGCTATCGGCAAAGATTTTTTCAGGTGTTCATTCACCATGCGCACGTTCACGTCATAGAGCGTGGCCATCATTTTCTGGGTCAGCCAGATGCTCTCATCGTCATAAACGGCGCCTCAACGCCGCCCGAGCCGCTGGCCGCGACAAAGGTCAGATATTCGGCGGCAGAGGAGCGAACAATGGCCGTCTCTTTTTTATGGGGCTTCCGTATTTCTTGATCCTTATTCTTTTTCATTCGATCCCTCCCCAGTTTTGATACCTGTCCCGGGACCAGCGGAGGTATTTCATCAGCTCCCAGTTGATCGATTCGGGATCAAATCGCTCACCGTCAAAACTACCACCGGACCATTCCGTAAAGCTTTCGTGTTCCTCGTGATTCGGGTCTTTCAGCGCATTTAAGAATTCACGATAACCGGGCACGCCGCCCACATCTTCTGGTGGACAGGCTCGTTTACCATCAAGGCAGGCCAGCTCCGGTCTCTGTTCCGGATTGAAATAACGGTTTTCTTCGAGAGTAAGTTCATGCTCCCAGCTGTCCCCGAAATCATAGAGATAGCGGAAAATGCGGCCTTTCTGTTTAATCAGATCTCCGAGACGGTATCTGCCGCAGACCAACCCGTCCTCTTTCGATTCCGGATATTCCGTGTATCGTTTATTCCCGATGGTGAACTCGTGCAGGTGGCTGTCGGTCCAACCCATGACAATCTGGATGACATCGTGCAGCCGGTCCAGCGTGATGCTGGCGGGCGCCACAAAACGCCGCCAGATAGCTGGTTCGATGTCAAGCAGCTGTATTTTCAGCAGATAAAGTCGTTCGCTCATTACTTGCATTCTCCTAAATATTTTTCGAACCTGCGGCACATACGCTCGAGGCTTTCAATTCAGCCTGGGTCATCTGGTCGTAATGATCAGGCAGAATACCGTCATCAGCGACCGATTCCCGCAGCTTCTCCAGCGGATCGTCCTGATACTCCTCGTACAAGGAAACGTCTCGGATGATAGTGTCGCCAAGCAGGCAGAGGTGGTCACGATACTGAACGAAGGTCTTTCGGGACAATCCCTCGTCATAAAGCGCCTGCAGAAAACCGGCACCCAGGCGCGTAAACTCTCGGGTCCGGTGTCCTTGTTTGCGCTCATTTATCCCGCCATAATCCCGCTTTGACCAAACGCTGCAGCAGGGCACGGCGGCGCGAGTGTTCGGCCATGAATTTCTGAAACTCCTTTTGGAACGCGGCCAAGGTGGCATGCTGGCTGTAGGCGTCGCGCAGATCGACCAGTTGGCGGCATGCGGCGTCGTAGGCATGGGCGTGGCCCCTGTTGGCGTCGTCATGGGCCGCTTTCCAGGCCCCGGGAAAATCGGCCGCCAGCTTGACGAGCCAGGAATCCCGTTGCCTCTTGCGCTCAGCCTCGGCCTGGCGGCGGGCCTTGGTTTCCTCGATCAGCCGCAGGGCTTTGGCCTGATCGGCCAGCTGCCACAATTCCGCAACGGAACGGCGCACTCCTTTGGTCGGCGCAGACTGCTCCTGCCAGGCGGCATGCCGTCTTTTCAACGCCCGTTCGGCGCTGGCACCCTGCCCGTCCAGCATCTGCCGAAGATACCCTCTGATTTCGGACTTCGGAAGCTTGTCGAGCCAGGCATCGAGTGCCACGTCATCCGCTGCGTCTGTTTGATTCGTTTGACTCCCGCTGCCCACCCCGGCCAGCAGGTCAATGTCGACTTCGAGAAATTCCGCCAGCGCCTGCTGCGCCGCCGTCAGCTTATGCAGCCCGTGTAACGCCGAGGGCTCCAGGTCATCCGGATCGGTTTCCTCGGTTGTCACGGCCCGCAACCAGCCGATATACAGACTGCGCAGATCGCCGCGCAGCAGTTCCTCCCGCACAGGGGCGAGAAGGGTCATCAAGCCGGGTCCTTCATCGACATAACCGAAGCGGTCGCGGTCCTCCGTTTCCCCGAGGGACCAGGTCAACAGCCAATGCTCCGGCAATTTTTCAAATTCCAGATGCGGACTGGTACAAAAGGCCTTGAGCGTCTTCTGGTCGATGGCCTCTTTGGGCAGACGCACCATAAAGATGGCATCACCCCAGTTGGCGAGAAACACATGGGCATCGAAAAACCGCCGCATGAAATCGCGCGGATCGGCCTTCAGTCCGCCCCAACTGTATTCGTTGATGAAACTGACCGGGGTGATTTGCGCCCGGCTGGAAGTCCCCCGCAGGTGGTCCATCTCCCGAGCCGTCAAGGGGCGGTCGACGGCGAGAAACTCAAGATACTGATATTCACTCACGGCAACGCCTCACGCAGATTTTATGGCCCGAAAGGCCGAGTCGTCGGCCAGGTGCAGATAGATGCGGCCGTTCAGCTCGCCATTTTCAATGACCGCCCAACCCCGACCGCAGACAGGATCGTTTTCGTCCTGCCCCGACCAGGAGAACTCGAAGCATGGCGCATTACCGCATTGTTCCACCCGGCCGTCGATATCCCCGGCGACCAGGCCGAACTGAAACTGGCCGGTGCCGTCCGAACCGATGCGGATAAATCCCGGCACCTCCATGTCGACGTAATCCTGATCCCAGAGCTCCATCTCGACGATGCGCCATTTTCCGGCGAACTGTTTCATCTGTTTCATAGGATGTCCTTCAAGAATTTCTCTGTTATCGCCTCGGGTAATGCCATGGACGGATTGCCACAAGCCATGTCGCGAGTTTGTGCGGCCTCCATCCCTGGAGGCCGTCCCTTCGGGACCAGCCTTTCGGCTGTCCAAATTTGCCCCAGGCAAATTTGTCGCAAGTTATCCACCGCCGTGCCGAGCCATCACCTGACGGCCCTTGTTTGTCAGTCGGTATTTCTGCTTGCTGCTGCGCGGCTTGTCGGGGATGGTCATTTCAACCAACCCGGCCTCCAAAGCCGGGAGGAGATAGGCCTTGCGGAAATGCTCATCATCTTTCAGCCCGAGCGCCTCTTTGAGCTGTTGCCGGGTCATCTCTCCGGCAAGAACTGAGAGCAGCCGGACTTCCGGGGTAACTTCCGGGACAACTTCCGTGGTCTGCACCGCGACCCTGCA
>CAZUZJ010000179.1:0-5682 GCA_964624225.1 uncultured Desulfobulbia bacterium
AAAGGGGCTCTATGCCAAGGCGCGGTCCGGCAAGATCCCCTCCTTCACCGGGGTCTCCGACCCGTACACCCCGCCGGCCGCCCCGGAAATCACCATCGACACCAGCGAGATGACCCCGGCGGAGGCGGCCCAGGAGGTCCTCCTCTATCTGGAGGAAAAAGGCTATATCCGCTGAACGGCAGCCCGACGCTGTCGCCATTTGCCGACAGCGTCGCCAGGCAGCAAGGAAGTATAGGCACGATGAACCACGCACCCCATTACTTTCTCCACGGCCTCGACAGCAGCAGCCAGGGCACCAAGGCCCGCTTCTTCCGCGCCCATTTCCCGACCGTCGTCACCCCGGACTTTTCCGGCGACCTGGCCGAGCGCATGGTGAGGCTGACCGAACTGCTCGCCGGCCAGCATGACATTGTCCTGATCGGTTCAAGCTTCGGCGGCCTGCTGGCGACCATCTTCGCCATCGAGCAGCCGGAGCGGATCAGCCGTTTGATCCTGCTGGCTCCGGCCCTCAACTTCCCACCTTTCCGGGAGTGGCGCAACCGGCAGAGTGCGGTGCCGACCACCCTGTTCATCGGCCGCCGGGACAATGTCACTCCGCCGGCCACCGTCATCCCGGCGGCCGAGCGGATCTTCAGCCGGCTTGACCTTCACCTCGTCGACGACGATCATCTTCTCAGCCATCATTTCCCGAAAATCAACTGGCCCGAGCTGCTGGGAGCAGGATAAAAGCCTGCTCTGCCTCAGCCCGATCCGCCCCGCCGCCGCTCCCGCAACACCACAAAGACCGAGGGCACATCGGCCCGCCATTTCGGCAGCAGGGCGGTGATGAGCACCTCCTCGAGCTCGGCGAGGAGAAAGATCGCGGTGGCGAGACGGAAGGGCCAGGACGGCCCGTTCCAGATGAGGACGAGGATGCTGGTGCTGAGCAGCACGGCGGAAAGCTTGGCCCCCCAGGTGTGATAACTGGTGAGCCGGCCGAATTTGCCGAGGCCGAAGAGCACCGGCACGGCAAAACCGGTCAGGCAGGCGATGATAAAGACCGCCTCGCGGTGGATGATCTCCGGCCACAGCCACCAGACCGACAGCGGCACCGCCATGTAGATGGCGAGATCACCCCAGCTGTCGAGCCGGGCGCCGAGCTCCGATGTGAGGTTGAGCCGTCGGGCCAGATAGCCGTCAAGACAATCGGTGACGAGCGCAATGATGCCGAAGGCGAGAAAGAGGCCGCGCCAGCCGGACCAGGCAAAAAAAAGCAGCAGCGGCGCGATGACAAGACGCGAGGCGCTGAGGATGTTTGCAATATTCATCGTAACCGTATAATACTAAAAAAAACGACGCCAGAAAGCGGGCGGATTCGCTCCGGTCAGCAGAACGCCGGCAGCTCGCAGGATACTCTACCAGTTTCACCGCGCCTTTTCCCTGTTTTTCTGCTACCCGGCCCGATGGCGCCCGTTTCCACGAAGCAAGCCACAGCACCTTATCCGCTTACAGGAAACCGTCATGTCAACGCAACAAAAAAAACCGCCCTTTTCCCGGCGCCTGCTCTTCCTTGCCGCCATTGCCGCAACCAGCGCCCTGACCGGCTGCACGCCGGGAGCGAACATGCCGGCATCCACGGCCGGGCCAGCTGCCGACCGCGTCGCCATCAGCCAGACGACCAGCGCCCTGCCGCTCTCCCGACCGCAGCCCGGCAACCCGACATTCCGCTACGGTGAGCCACTGGCCGGCTTCACCAGCGCCAACTTTGTCGGCGCCAACCGCTGCGCCCTCTGCCACGGCAATCTGCGCGACCGGGAAGGCAATGACATGTCGATCAACAACCACTGGCGCGCCACCATGATGGCCAACGCCGCCAAAGACCCCTTCTGGCAGGCCAAGGTGGCTTCGGAAACAACGCGCCATCCGGCCATCAAAAAGGTAATCGAGGAGAAATGCGTCTCCTGCCACATGCCGATGGCCTGGACCCAGCTCAACGCCGAGGGGACAGAAGGCGACCCGGCCACCAGCGCCGCCCCCTACGAGGCTTTTGTCGACCGGGATCACGGCCTGCACCAGGCGGCCATGGACGGGGTCTCGTGCAGCCTCTGCCATCAGATTCAGGACCATGAACTGGGCACCCCGAAAAGCTTCAGCGGCAAGTACACGGTGGACACCTCGGCAATCCCGCCCGACCGGCCGGCCTTTGGCCCCTACGGGGAGACGGTGGCCGAGCCGATGCGGACCAGTATCGGCTTCACCCCGCTTTTCGGCAGCCATACCAACGATTCAGCCCTCTGCGCCACCTGTCACACCCTCTATACCCCCTATCTCGACAGCGCCGGCAACATCGCCGGTGAGTTTCCGGAACAGACCCCTTACCTGGAATGGCTGCACAGTGATTACGGCCTGCCGGCGGACAGGCGCCGCACCATCGACGAAACCGACGGCCCGGAACGCCTCTGCCAGGACTGCCACATGCCGCACTCCCAGTCCGGCGGGGTGATGATCGCCCTGCCCGCCCCAGAGGGGGCAACGGAAAAGGACCATTTTTCCCAGCACCATTTTGTCGGCGGCAACATCCTGCTCCTTAACATCATGCAGGACAACCTCGAAGCGCTCGGCATCAGCGCCTCGACCAAACGGCTGGAAGAGACGAGGGAGCGCACCATCCGGCTGCTGCAGGAGCAGACCGCCGCCCTTACCCTCCGGAACGGGGCAATCACAACCGACACCCTGACCGTCACGGTGGCGGTGGAAAACAAAGTCGGCCACAAGTTCCCCACCGGCTTTCCCTCCCGCCGCGCCTGGCTCCATGTCACGGTGCAGGACGCAACCGGCGCCCTGCTCTTTGAGTCCGGCCGGCCGGACCAGGACGGCCGGGTGACCGGTGATGACGGTGATGAGAAGATGGGCCGCGAGCCCCATCATGATCTCATCACCAACCCGGATCAGGTGCAGATCTATGAGTCGGTCATGCACGACACCGACAACCGGGTCACCTTCACCCTGTTGCGCGCTGCCGGCTATATCAAGGACAACCGGCTGCTGCCGCGCGGTTTCGACAAGGCCACCGCCGGCCGGGATATCGCCGTCCAGGGGCAGGCGGCGGGCGACCTGAACTTCATCGGCGGCGGCGATCAGGTAACCTATGCCGTGCCCCTCGGCGGTCAGACCAAAGGCCCCTACACGGTGACCGCCGAGCTCCTCTACACCCCGATCTCCCGCGCCTTCATGACCGATCTGGCCAGGGACAGGGGAATTCGCGAGGTGGATCGTTTCCTTGACTATTACGACAAGGCGGACAAAAGGCCGACAGCCATTGCCGCGGTGCAGGGCGTCATCAGATGATGGCGTCGCCAATACGGAGCAGCAACCACGGAGGACGCGGAGACAACTTCCGGTAATGACAAATATTTTCTCTGTTTCCCTGTGGCAAAAAAAGATGTTCCGGATTCACATCGGGCAGGAGAGCGGTCACCAGGGCAGCAGGACCAGCAGCCAGACCAGGACGGCGAGGACAAGGACGACAAAGACGGCGGCCGAGCCGAGTTCCTTGGCGCGGCCGGAGAGGAGATGATATTCGGGGCCGATGCGGTCGATGGCCGCCTCGATCGCGGAATTAAGCAGCTCGACGATAAGAACGAGCAACAGACTGCCGGCAAGCAGAGCGCGCTCCACCCCGCTTTTTCCGAGCAGGAGGGCGGCCGGCAGCAGGACAAGACAGAGCAGCACCTCCTGGCGGAAGGCCTCTTCATTGCGATAGGCCGCCCTCAACCCGAGTCCGGTGGAATGGAGGGCGTTGACCAGCCGCCGGATGCCGCGGCCGTTCATCTTTGCCATTGCCTCGTGCTGCTCACTCATTGTCCGTCTCTCCTTTTTCGTTGCCGCTCACTGCCGCTCTCCCCGGGAGAGCAGTTCTGTCATCATGGCGGAAAAACCGCCGGTCAGGGTGACGGTTGCCCGCCGGCCCAGCACCGGTTTGAGATTGATCTCGAGCACCTGTCCGCCCTGACCCAGCACCTGATCGGGGATCAGTGCCGCCGGCGCCACCTCGCAGGAGGTGCCGGCCACCAGCAGCAGATCAACGCCGGCAAGCAGCCGCTCGGTCTCCAGTAATACACGAGGCGGGATCGCCTCGTCAAAAAAAATCACATCCGGTTTGACAATCTCGGCGCAGGCCAGGCAGTGGGGCGGCAACGTCATCCGCCGCACCCTGGCAAGGGGCTGGCGATCGCCGCAGCGCGGGCAGGTGAAGGAAAAGAGCGAGCCGTGAAACTCGACGACCTGCCGGCTGCCCGCCTTCTGATGGAGGCCGTCGATGTTCTGGGTGATCACCCCGGCAAGCAGCCCCATCTCCTCCAGCCGGGCCAGGGCCTGGTGGCCGGGGTTGGCCTGGCAGTCGGCAAAGGCGATCAGTTCGGCCAGCATCCGCCAGACCTTGGCCGGATCGCGGCGAAAGGCGCCGATGGTGCCATATTCGAGCGGATCGAAGCGGGACCACAGGCCATTTTTACCGCGAAAATCCGGGATGCCGCTCTCCGTGCTGACCCCGGCCCCGGTCAGCGCCACCGCCTTGCTGCTTGCCCGCAACAGCCGGGCCGCCTGTTCCAGCTCTTTCTCCATGGCTGCAACCTCCCGCGAATTCAGACAATTTCGGCGTTGCCCGCCGACATTTTCCCTTTTCATCCCCTCTCATCAGTGTAATATAGAAGGCAACGGCAACCTAGACAAATCACACCCAGAGGCACGCGTATGGATCCCTTCAAGAAACACCGGATGAGCACCTTTGACGAAATCGAGAAAGAATTCGGCCGCATGCTGCGCAACATGTCCGCCCACCGCATGTTTCCCTACCGTTCGGATACCCTTGTCCCAGCCTGCGACGTCTATGAAACGTCGGCTGAATTTATCATTTACATGGAGGTGCCGGGGATGGAACCGGACAAGCTCTCGGTCATTGTCGATCATGCCCGGGTCACCGTGAGCGGGGAACGCCAGCAGCCATTGTTCGATCACACCACCTGCATCCACCAGCTGGAGGTGGAATACGGCAGGTTCAACCGCACCATCGAGCTGGAAAGCGGCATCGATGTCGAGGCCGCCACCTCCACCTGCAAAAACGGCTTTTTGCTCATCCGCCTGCCCAAAAAAAAGATTTCGACCCAGATCAAGGTCGCCATCACCGGCGAATAACGGGAGAATTGCATTCATGACAGATGAAACAAAAGAGACCAAGGACCATCACGACAGCAGCACGGTCGATCCGATGCAGCTTGATATCCCCGACGTGCTGCCGATCCTGCCCCTGCACGGATTTGTCTTTTTTCCGGGCATGGGCTTTCCGCTGCAGATCAAAAGCACCTCCTCCAAACAGCTCATCGACGACATCCTTCTGAAAGACCGCCTGCTCGGTCTCGTCACCCATCGGCCGATGGAGTCGCCCGCCGAGGAAAACATCGCCGACCACCTCTACACCGTCGGCGTCGTCGGCTACATCCATAAACTGGTCAAGGGCAGCGAGGGCGCCTATCATGTACTGACCAGCGGCTTCAAGAAAATCCGCATCGGCGAGTACGTCCAGCAGGAGCCTTACCTGACCGCCAAGGTCGAGGTGGTGGCCATGGACGAGACCATGGACCAGGAGATCGAGGCCCTTGATCTCAACCTCAAGACCCAGTTCAAAAAACTGGCGGAACTGGTGGT
>CAZUZJ010000180.1:0-5657 GCA_964624225.1 uncultured Desulfobulbia bacterium
TAAGCTCGCTTGACAGATTCTTGCGCACAATGTCGCCGTCGAGCAGGGTGACCGGCCGGTCGCGCATTTCGAGAAATTTCACCATCAGCACCTTGGCCAAAGTCGATTTGCCGGAGCCGGACAACCCGGTGATGAAGATGGTGAAGCCCTGCTTTGATCGGGGCGGGAAGGCGCGTCGCAATTCGGCGACAATCTCCGGGTACGAGAACCAGTCCGGGATATCGAGGCCGTTTTCGAGCCGCCGCTGCAGCTCGCTCGACGAGATCGTCTTCACCGCCATTTCCTCCGTCACCTGGCGCTGGGGGACGTACTGGGCCCGATCCTCGGCGTACACCATCTTCTCTTCAGCCACCATTTTGATGCCCACCTCCTCCTCGTGTTCCTTGACCAGTTGCTGGGCCGCGTGGGGGGGGTAGAAATTTTCCCGGTCGAGCAGACTGGCAAAGGGGTCGCCATGATCGGTGGCAACGAGGAAATGGGAGCAGCCGTAATTCTTTTTGATGATCGCCTGCCAGAGGGCCTCGCGCGGCCCGGCCCGGCGGCTGGCCAGGGGGAGCAGGCCGAGGCTGATCATGTTTTTCGGAAATTTCCTGATGAACTCCTGGTAACAGCGAACGTGGGTGTAGTGGTCGAGGTGGCCGGGATGGTCAAGGCCGGTGACCGGCTGGAGGAAGATGCTGGCCCCGGCCTCGCGCGCCGCTCGCAGGATCATCTCCTTGTGGGCGCAGTGCAGATAGGCGTCGGTGTGAAAGCCGATGACGTGACGCCAGCCGTTTAATGAGAAGAGGCGGTGGCTTTCCGAGGGCGTCAGGCGCAGATCCTTGAAGTCGTAGTGGATCGGCAGACTGAGTCCTTCCAGGCTGCCGCCGATGTACCAGTCGCCGCAGTATTCATGGAGATTCTTGACCCCGGGGTGGAGGGCCGGGTCATCGGTGCCGAAGACGGCCTGCGCCTCCTGTTGCTTATCCGGCCGCCAGATGTCGCTGACGGTGAGGATGGCAAGCAGAAAGCCCTCCTCGTCGTTGATCGCGAGTTTCTCCCCAGGGGCAAGGCGCTCCACCGTCTTTTCCGTGGCATCGAGACAGATCGGCATCGGCCAGACCGTACCGTCGGCGAGTCGCATGCGGTCGAGCACCGCCTCGTAGTCCTGGCGGCCGAGATAGCCGTCAAGGGGATAGAAGGCGCGATTGAGCAGCAGTTCAAGGTCGCAGAGCTGGCGCCGGTTGAGATCAAGGGACGGCAGGCTGACCGCCTCCTTTTTCAGGGTTTCCGTGCGCCGGAAGTGGACAAGCAGGCTTTCCGAATAGTCGTTCATTGGCTCTCCGCAAGGGGGAAGAGGCCGGACCTTGACCATCCGCACAGGGCGGTGGGGGCAGGCGCCGGCCGGGATGACGGGTGGCAGAAAATCCACCCAATCTTATACCCAAGGGAGCGGGAGAACGCAAAAGGAAAGCGCCATCAGTCCTTGTTGGTGGCGAGAAAAGCCATTTCCTGGATGGCTAGACGCAAATCGTCACCTGCAAGGCGCGCGCATTTCGAGGAATGAGGCGTACTCGGGTACGCCGCAGTGACGAGATAATGTGCGGCAACGAAGCAGGTGGCGATTTGGGCGACGCCATCAGTCCTTGAAAAGGCTGGGAACGATGTGGTGCCGGTTGAGCAGTTTGTAGAAATCGGTGCGGTTGCGTCTGGCCTGGCGGGCCGCCTCGGTGACGTTGCCCCGGGTCGCCTGGAGGAGCTGGACCAGGTACTCCTGTTCGAACTGCCGGCGGGCATCGGCAAAGGGGACGATTTTCAGCGGCCTGTCCTTGAGGGCCTCGGCCAGCAGACTCTCCGAGATGAGCGGCGAGGAGGACAGCGCCACCGTCTGCTCGATGACGTTCTGCAACTGGCGGACATTGCCGGGCCAGGGCGCCTCCATCAGCAGTTTCATGGCCGCCGGCGCAAAGCCGCGGATTTCCCGGTTGTTCTGCGCCGCCAGTTTGTTGATGAAGTGGTGGGCAAGCAGGGGGATATCCTCGCGCCGCTTGTGCAGAGGCGGAATTTCGAGGCTGACGACGTTGAGCCGGTAAAAGAGATCCTCGCGGAAGGTCTTGTCCCGCACCGCCTCGTCGATCTTACGATGGGTGGCGGAGATGATCCGGACATCGACGTCCACCGCCGTGGTCGAGCCGATGGAGCGCACCTGTTTTTCCTGCAGGACCCGGAGCAGCTTGACCTGGAGGCTAAGCGGCATGTCGCCGATTTCATCGAGAAAAAGGGTGCCGCTGTCGGCGGCTTTGAAGAGGCCGGGGTAGTTTCTGGCAGCACCGGTGAAGGAGCCTTTGGCATGGCCGAACAGCTCGGATTCGAGCAGGGCCTCGGGGATGGCGGCGCAGTTGACCGGGACAAAGGGTCCGGTGGCCCGGGCACTGGCCCGGTGAATGGCGTTGGCGAGCAGCTCCTTGCCGGTGCCGCTCTCGCCCAGGATCAGCACTCCGGCGTCGCTCTGGGCGACGAGGCGGGCCTTGTGCATGAGGTTGGCCATGGCGCCGCTCTTGTAAATGATGTCCCTGGTCCAGTCGCCCTCCTCCGTCCGCGGCGCCTCCTCGCCCGGCGGACCGGCGATGGTCAGGGCGGCGTTGATCTCCTGGATCAGCTTCTGGCTGTCCACCGGCTTGGTGAGAAAGGAAAAGACGCCTTTCTGGGTCGCTTCGACCGCCTCGGGAATGGAGCCGTGGGCGGTGATGACGATCACCGGCAGGGAGCTGTTGACCTTGTGGACCGCGTCGAACAGGGCCATGCCGTCCATTTCGCCCATGCGCAGGTCGGTGATAAGCAGATGCGGATTGATCAGGGACAGGCGGGAGAGGGCCTGTTCGCCGTTTTCCGCGGTGGCGACCTCGAAGCCCTGGCTCTGCAGCCGGATGGTGAAAAGGCTTAACAGGTCGGTGTCGTCGTCTACCAGGAGGATGCGTGGTTTCATGGTCATTTCGTGTTTTCGCTGCTCATTTTTTTACGGTTGCCGGTCTGCTTCATCAGTTTTTTTAATTCATCGACTTCATGGCGGGCCTTGTTGACCTCGGCAAGGCGTTTTTCCTGCAAATAGCCGAAATAGTTCAGCAGGGCGGCTAGTCCGCGGGTATCTGGGTAGCCGGGCGCATTGAGGTGTTTCATGGCGTTTCCTGGGCTCCTTGAGGTTGCTGCGTCCTGGTGATCCGGACGCGGTCAGGTGCCGTGAATTCAATGCAAGACTTGTGCGCGGTGTCATGGGATCCTGCCGGAAAAGACAAAAAATATCATGAAATGTTCTCGACGGGCAGAATAAGTTGGAGATGCGCCCCGCCGCTGCCGTTGGTGGGGACGGCCTCGATGGTGCCGTGATGATTGGCCAGGTATTCCCGGGCGATGGCCAGGCCGAGACCGGTGCCCTTGACCCGCCCTTTGGCCCCGGAGCGGCCCTGGAAAAAGGGAAGAAAGATCTTGTCTTTTTCTTCCGCGGGGATGCCGGCACCGGCGTCGATGATGTCGATCACGGCCCGGCCGTTGCCGGCGGTCAGGGTGATGGTGATGGCGGTGTCGGGCGGCGCGTGTTTTATCGCATTGGAGAGGACGTTGTCAATGACCGTTTTGAGCTGGCCCCGGTCGCCATCGATGGAAAGCGGTACGAGATTCAGGTCCACGTTCAGGCTGTTGGCCAGCAGAATGGGTTTGACGTCCTCCGTCACCTCGGCGATCAGCCCGTCGAGGGCGAATCGCTCCTTGCGGGGCGGCAGGCGCTGGGCTTGCGCCATATTGAAATTGACGATATTCTCGATCAGGCTCTGCAACTGTCTGCTGTTGTTGGCGAGGATGCGCACCACCTCCCTTTGCTGGACGGTGAGGGGGCCGACCAGCTCTTCGGCGAGCAGTCCGGCGCTTTCCCGGATGGAGGCGAGCGGGGTTTTCAGTTCGTGGGAGATATGGGCGACGAACTTGTTGCGTTCCTTTTCCAGTTCCGCCAGGCGGGAGCGCAGCCAGTCGAGCTTGGTGCCGAGAAATTCCAGATCCCGGGGGCCGGAGACGGTGATGGGCGTGACGAAATCGCCGGAACCGAGGCGGAGGATGCCTGTATCGATCTGGCGGATCGGCCGGATGAGCAGCCCCGCGAAAAAGATGATGAGCAGCAGGCAGGCAAAAAAGAGGATGCAGGTCAGCCAGAACATCATTTTCTGATAGCGCAGCGCCTCCTGCTGGAGGGATTCGGTTCCTGTCAGCATCAGCTTGTGGCTGGCGTTCTGGATCTCATGGGCCAGCGCGTTCATCTCCTGATAGCGGGCCAGGGCAACCTGCCGCTCCTCGCCATTTCTGCTGACGTCCGCCAGGACGATGAATACCTCGTTTTCCAGGCGCTGCAGCTCGGTGATGCGGGTTTGCAGCGTTTCTGGGAAGGGAAATGCCTGCAACTCGGTGAACAAAAGCTGGATGTCATCGTGCTTTTCATGGAAAGCGGCAAGGTTTACCGCTGCCGCCAGAATATCGTAAAGGCGAGCCTGTCGCTCCTGGGCGACAAGCTGTTCCAGCAGCAGGCGGCTGACCCGGGCCGAGTCGGTGGCCTGGAACACGGTCTGGGTGCTTTTCGCGGCCATGGTGTCCATGAAATAGGCGGAGCTGATCAGGGCGGCCAGCAGGGGCAGGGCGATAAAGAGAAAAGCGGCAAGGAGAAGGATGAGAAATGATTTGGGTCGGTAGAGCTGCACAGTGAAGTGATCCGTGTCTCTTGAGGTGAATGCGTTCCGGGGAAGAGGCCCGGCAATGGGTCGGGGCGTCAGCTTCTTACCACACTTACAGGCAAGCCCATTTTTCTTCAAGCCTCTTTCACTGCCCGGGCCTGAAAAAAGAGGAGAAGCGACGGGCAGATGAACTCCCGAGATGAAGCAATAAAAGGGCAACCGGGCCGGCGGTGCTGTTTTTTTTGTTTTTCTTGCCGGAATGACGGGGTATAAATGAAACGCAGGCAGACAAACCGCCCTGGGTGATTATCCGGGGCGTGCTGATAGGCAACGGAAGAGGCGAACGGATGAGCGAGCAGTGGCGGACGCCGGCGGAATATCTGGCAGTGGCGAAGAGGCGCAAACGTGCCCTGTTGCTGCCGTTTTTCGTTTTCTCCGGCCTGGCGCTCCTGCTGGCCCTGTTCCTGCCGCCGACCCACCGGTCAATGGCTACGATTGTCCTGGAAGGAGAGGAGATTCCCGCCGGGTTCACCGACGACGCGGTACAATCCCTGGCCGAGCAGCGCCTGCGGGTGATCCGGCAGCGTATCGTCAGCGCCGGCCGACTGCTTGACATCATGAAACGGGAGGGGCTCTTTGCGTATCTTTCCGGGAAGGCAACTGCCGAGGAGATGGCGACGGCCATGCGGGATGCCGTCCGGCTCGATTATGTCGGCACCGAGATCGTCGAAGGCCCGGCCGGACAGTCGGCCACCGGCTCAATCACCTTTAGTCTGTCGTTTGAGGCGCGGGAAGAGCCTGCCGTCGTCCAGAAAATCGCCAACATCCTCGCCGTCCTTTTTCTTGAAGAAAACCTTCGGGAAAAGCGGGGACAGCAGCGTGACACCCTTGCCGTGCTGGAGGAGAAGCGGTCTGTTCCACGGCGCCTTCGGTAGTCCCGGTAGTAATTGGTTGCCGGAGCTGAAG
>CAZUZJ010000181.1:0-5653 GCA_964624225.1 uncultured Desulfobulbia bacterium
AGAGGAGAGGAACAGGTACACGGCAGCAGACAAGAAAGATGATTTCGTCAAACTCACATTTTTCCGTGTCTGCTGCCTTCTGTCTGTTGCCCACCGTCTGACCGTGGCGAGACATGACAACACTTGACGCACTGCTGAAAAAAAATGCCGACCGGCTCGAACAGTTTCAGGAGGGGCTCGGCCATCGTTTCCGGAATCCGGCCCTGCTGCAACGGGCCTTTATCCACAGTTCCTATGCCTTTGAGCAGGGACAGGATCTGCCCTGTGACAACGAGATTCTCGAGTTCCTTGGCGACGCCGTCCTTGATCTGACTGTTGGAAACGCGCTGATCAAAAGTTATCCGACCATGAAGGAGGGAGAGCTGACCAGACTGCGCGCCGTCCTGGTTCAGGAGGGGTATCTTGCCGAAATGGCGCGTTTTCTTGCCATCGGTGACTGTCTGTTGCTCGGCAAGGGGGAGCACGCCTCGCGGGGCCGGGAAAAACCGTCCATTCTCTCCTCCGCCTTCGAGGCGGTGATGGGCGCGGTCTTTCTCGACGGCGGCTATGAGGCGGCGGCGCTGGTGGCGGAACGGCTTTTTGTCCCCTGTTTTCAGGAAAAGAAAGAGGATATGTATCTGGCCGACTCGAAGAGCAGACTGCAGGAGTTGATCCAGGCCAGATACAACGAAGGCCCGGTTTATGTGCTGGAACGAACGGAGGGGCCGGATCACGCCAAGCTCTTTTATGTGGCGGTCCGTTTTCAGGACAAGGTGCTGGCCCGGGGAACGGCCCGCAGCAAGAAGGAGGCGGAGCAGCAGGCCGCGGCCGAGGCAGTGAGGCATTTCGACAGTTTCGACATCTAGAAGCGGACGCAGCTTACCCCGCTGGCTCCTGGTTCAGCACCTGGTGCAGAACTCTGCTCAACTCTTCCATCTTGAACGGCTTGCCCAATGCCCCCATGAATCCGTAGTTGCGGAAGCCGGCCATGATCGGATCATGGGAATACCCGCTCGAGACAACGGCCCTGGCCCCTGGGTCTATTTCCCGCAGTTTTGCTGCCGCCTCTTCGCCGCCCATGCCGCCGGGAATGGTGAGGTCGAGGATCACCGCGGCAAACGGGCGGCCTTCGATCCGGGCGCTGCGGTACATGGCGAGCATCTCGGCGCCGTTTTGGGCGCCGACCGCGTCATACCCCAGATGGGCCAGCATCATCTCCGCCACCTCGCGGACGATCTCCTCGTCGTCCATGATCAGAATGCGGCCTTTCCCTTTCGTCAGGGGGGTGTCAGGGGCCTGCTTTTCCTGGAGAACGCTGTCGCTGGCCGGCAAAAAGACGGTGAAGGTGCTGCCCTGGCCTGGGGTGGAGTCTACCCGCACCTGGCCGCCGTGGTGGCTGACGATGGAGTGGACGATGGCCAGTCCCAGGCCGCTGCCCTTCTGGGTGCTTTTTTCTTTGGTGGTGAAATAGGGATCGAAGATTCTTACCAGAAGGGCGGCGTCAATGCCGGTGCCGCTGTCGCGAATGCTGATGGCAAGATAGGCGCCGGGCGGCAGGCCATGATCATTTTCCTGCTCCGCAGTGGAATTGGTCACGCTGATGACCAGCCTGCCCTCGTTGTCCATCGCCTGGCAGGCGTTGATGACGAGATTCTGAATGACCTGGCTCATCTGCCCCGGATCGATGTCCACTCCCCGGAGGTCCGGGGCAAAATGATACTCGCAGCTGACCTTGCTGCCGGAAAGAATGAATCCAGCCGAATCACGGATCAGCTCGCGGATGGAGGCGGTCTGTTTGATTGGGGCGCCGCCCTTGGCAAAGGTGAGGAGCTGCCGGGTCAGATCGCGGGCGCGCAATGAGGCCTTTTCCGCGCTGTGCAGCACGTCATGGGACGGATGGGCGGGGTCGAGCAGCTTCACCGCCATGTTGATGCTGCCGAGAATGGCGGTGAGGATGTTGTTGAAATCATGGGCAATGCCGCCGGCCAGGATACCGACCGATTCGAGCTTCTGCACCTTGAGCACCTCTTCCTCCAGCCGTTTGCGGGCGGTGATGTCGCGGCAGACGAGAATGGCGCCGACAATGGCGCCGTGACGGTCGAGGATCGGCGCGCCGCTGGCGGAGATGGCCTTGCTGCCGCCGCTTCGGTCGAGAAGAAGGATCGTGCCGCTGATGGTCAGGGATTGTGCCGTGCGGATGATCTCCGCCGCCGGATCGGCCTGACGTGCGCCGTTTTTTTCGTCCATCAGCGTCAGGATCTCGCCAAGGGGCATGCCGGTCGCCTCTTCCAACTCCCAGCCGGTCAGCATCTCGGCGCTGCGGTTCATGAGAAAGATCCGGCCGGTGCGATCGGTGGCGATCACCGCGTCGCCGATGCTGCCCAGGGTGACGGCCAGCAGCTCCTTTTCGTCGGCCAGCCGTTGTTCCGCCTGCCGCCGGGCCGCGATCTCCCGCTCCAGGGAGGTGATCGCCTCCTGGCGTTCGTTGATCTGTTCCTCCAGTTCGGTGGTCCGCTGCTGAACGGTGACTTCCAGGTTTTCGTTCGTCAGGCGAAGTGAATCGTTTAAACCGAGAATTTTGCGAAGCAGGGTGCCGAAGGTGAAATAGAGGGTGAAGAGGACAACGGCAAGCAGGGTGGCGGCGGTGAAGGCGACTCCGGCGACAGTGCGCCGCAGCTTTTCCCTGGCGGCGGTGATGTCGAGGCCGAAGACGAGGGAGCCGATCGCTTTTCCCTGAAAGCCATTAAGAGGCAGAGGAGCGGCAACATGAAAGGAGCGGTCTGCCTGGCTGATCCGCCACGGTCCGGGAGGTGCGGCCAGGAGGTCGAGGGGGATGGTGGTAAAGAGGGCGCTGCCGCTGGGCAGCAACATGCTGGCGGCGACCGGTCGGGCCTGCTGGTCGGGGTTGAGGTCGATTTTTTCAAACTGGGCTCGGTCGAGGAGCAGGGCGACCTCGTTGCCGGTGCTGGTCCGCAGGGAGTGGAGCAGGGGATCGAGACCGATGCCGAACTCCACCCCGCCGATATAGGCGTCATTGACAAAAACAGGCTGGACGACCCGGTAAAACAGGCCCTGGCGGCCCACCTCAAAGCCCGTCTGCTGCCGGCGACTGCTGTTTGCTGTCGCGACAAGGGGGCGGAGATCGGCGAGGGACTGGCCGTTGACATCAGGACGCCCCATGCAGAGGAAGGTGGTGTTGTCCGGCAGAAAGAAGTGCATGACGGCAAAGGCCGGATTTTCCTTTTTCAGGGTATCGAAGTAGGGCAGGCCGCGTTGATAGAGTTCCTCCCGGTTCCGCTCGGCAAAGAGGGTGATCAGGTCGCCGCGGACGCGAACAAAGCTTTCCGCCCTGCGGTTGTATGTGGCGGTCATCTGTTTGATGCCGTTTTCCGCCAGGGCGGTGAGCAGCTTTTCCTCCAGATGGATGGTCTTTTCCAGGTGATCGTTCTGCAGGGTGATGGACTGGTGGAGATGAAAGGCGGCCAGCAGCAGGATGCTGAGGGCGGCAATGCCGATGGCCTTCCATCTGCTGTTCATATTTGTTGTCCGTGGTAAAAAAAATGATATGTTTGTGCGTCGGTGTTTCAGGAAAAAGGATAGCATTTCCGTGAGATAGGAGTCAATCTTATTTGCAGGTGGAGCGGCGGCGCATGCGGAGAAAACAGGAGCAGCACCAGGGGATGGGGGAGGAGGGAGGCTGCACCCCCTTTGTCATCCCCTTTTTTATCGCCCAGCAGGGCTGCCCGCATCAGTGTCTTTTCTGCAATCAGCGGGCGATCAGCGGCGCCGCCGGGCCGGGGCCGGATGGGGCGACGGTGGCGGCGACCATCCGTCACTCCCTGACCTGGCCGCGGAACCGACGGCGACCGGTCCAGGTCGCCTTTTACGGCGGCAGTTTCACCGGTCTTAGCCGCAGCCGGCAGGAGGAGCTGCTCGGCGCGGTGCAGCCTTTTCTCGAAGGTGGCGAGGTCGCCACCATCCGCATCTCCACCCGGCCCGATTATCTGAACCCGGAGCTCGCCACTTTTCTGAAAAAGCAGGGTGTGGGACTGGTGGAACTCGGTATCCAGTCCTTTGATCAGCAGGTGCTTGATCTCTGTCGCCGCGGCCACCAGGTCGAGCAGGTGGAGGAGGCCTTTGCCCATCTGCGCGGCGCGGGGATCGGGGTGGGCGGCCAGCTCATGGTCGGTCTGCCGGGGGAAAGAACCCGGGAGGTGCTGGCCGGGGCGCGCCGTCTGGCCGGACTCGCCCCGGAGCTGGTGCGGCTCTATCCCGCCCTGGTGCTTGCCGGCAGCCCATTGGCTGACCTTTACCGTGAGGCTCGTTTTCGTCCCCTGACCCTGGCCCGCGCCGTTGCCCTCTGTGGGCGGATGGCCGCGATCTTTGCCGAGGCGGCCATCCCCGTTGCCCGGATCGGCCTGCAACCCGGTCCCTCCCTGGAGGGCGATCTCCTTGCCGGCCCCTATCATCCCGCTTTTGGTGAGCTGGTGCAGGCCCGGCTTTACTTCAAACGGCTGCGGTCCCTGCTTGCCGGCTTGCAAAAGGAGAGAGGGACGGCTACAATACGTCTCGTCCTCTCTGCCCGGGACCGCTCCCTGCTCAGCGGGCGGCAAGGATATTATTGTCATCGTTTGTCTTGTCTGGGACTGCTGCGCGGGGTGGAGCTGGCCTATGGGGCCGGGCTGCCCCGGCTGGCCATTGTCCCGCAAATCGACCCCGGCTGAACAGGGCCGGCCGGAAAAGAGGCGCCGTCAGGTATTGCTATGAATCCCCTTGCCCGCATTGCGGAAAGACGAATCAGCCAGGCCATCGAGGACGGCTCGCTTTCCTTTGCAAAATGGAAAAACAAGCCGTTGCCCGAGGATAATGATCCGCAGGTGCCCGATGATCTGAAAATGGCCTACAAGATTCTGAAAAACGCCGGCTATCTGCCGCCGGAGATCGAGACGAAAAAGGAGATCCAGCGCCTGGAGGAACTCATTGCCGCCACCGAGGACGAACATGTCCGCCTGCGGCAGATGAAGAAGCTCAACGTGCTGCTGATCAAGGTGGACAACCTGCGCGGCGGCACGACCAATTTCGCCGCCCAGGAGGAGTATTACCGCAAGATCGTCGAACGTATCTCCGTGCGCAGCGGCAGGGCCGAGCCCTGAAGTTGCGGCATATGTCCGGCGGGATCAGGCGATGGCCTTGACAAACACCCTGAGCGGGGCCGGATAGCCTTCGACGGTTCGGTCCGGGGCAGCCGGGTCGATGAAGTCGGCGTAGGATTCGAAGGTCATCCATTCGGTGCGGCGCTGCTCGGCGCTGCTCATCGGGTGCATGCAGAAAATCTCCACATCGGTAAAACCGGTGCGGATGAGCCAGTTCTGCACGCAGGCGGCGGTGGGGACAAAGTAGGTGCCCGGCACCTTGGCGTAACGGTCGGCCGGGAAAAGCGCCACCGGCTCCTCGCCGGGAATGGCCTGGGTCTCGACGATGAGGGTGCCGCCCGCCTTCATGCTTTTCCGCACGTCTTTCAGCATCTCCACCGGCGAGATCCGGTGGTAGATGACCCCCATCAGAAAAACCACGTCAAAACAGTCCGGATAAAGCACCATGTCTTCCACCCCGAGCAGTTCGATGTGCAGGGAGGGGAGAGCGGCGAAGCTGTTCAAGGTGCGGAAGGTGAAGT
>CAZUZJ010000182.1:0-5651 GCA_964624225.1 uncultured Desulfobulbia bacterium
AGAGGGCATCGGGCAGGCTGAGCACCAGCTCTTCCCGGAAGCAATGACCGTCATTGCCCCGGGCCGGATCAACCCCCAGATAGACGATCCCCATTTCGACGATATCATTAAAAAAATGGGTGCCAAGCGAGATGTCCGGCGTCAACCTGTCATGCATGACGGCCAGCTCGCAGAGCACGGCGACATTGCGGACGTCGCTGAAGGTGACCGGCACGCCCAACTCCGGCATTCTGCTGCCCCAGCGGCCGGGGCCGATCAGCATGGTGCAGCATTGTCCCCCCTCATTGTTGACGATCTCGCCGATCAGCCGGGCCACGCCATACCGCTCCGCCGTGGTCATGGCGCTGTAACGTTGCGGCCGGACATAAAGCACCCTGTCGATCCGCCGGGCCGCCGCCTCACCGATGATCGGGCCGTTCGTTTGCAGGAGGATGTCGTCCGGGCCGACATCCTCGGGCAGCAGATGGGCGGACAACGGCATCTGCACCTGAAAGGGCCGGCATTGCAAAAGATTGATGCGGTAGCTTTCGCCTGCGACAAAATTGACGGCAAACTCGATGTCCACCGGATATTCATAGGCCCGGGCCAGCATCGCCATCATCTCCCGCATGTCAAGGGCCAGCGGGGTATTCTGCAGCACCCTGCGGAAGGTCAGCATCCAGCTGAAGATGTTTTTGACGCCGTAGTGCTCCGCCCGCGCCTCCATCTCCTGATCCCGGTCCGCCAGCAGGGCCACCGGCAGTCCCGGGATTGTTCTGACCACCTGTTCAAAGGCGACGCTGGCCTGCCGGCGGTTGGCGAGATCAATGACATCGACGATGCGCTGACTGTGCCGGTGCACCTCATCGGCGCTCACCTCCGGTCTTTTCAGCGGAGCATTGAGGGCGACGATACGGGTATAATCGTCGTCATGTCGATCCACTGCCCGGGTACCGAGCCCGAAGACCAGTCGCAGCACCCCGGCATGGGGATCGATGTCCCGATTCCAGACAAAGGGATTGTAGGAATAACCGACCCCGGCCAGATGGGGCAGATAGAGGGTACCGCAAAAGGAACCGGAGACCCGCTGGACGAGCAGGGCCATTTCCTCGTACCGGTTCCACAGGCCCCGGTGGGCCCGGTAGGAAAGGACGTCGCGGCTCATGGTGCTGGCGTAGACGGTGCGGACCGCGTTTGTGAATTGGGCCAGCCGTTCCTCCGGCGAGCCCTGGTTGGCGAGAAAGACGCTTTCATACTTGCCGGAAAAGGCGTTGCCGTAGGCATCTTCCAGCAAACTGCTGGAACGGACAATGATCGGCGCCTGACCAAAATAATTCAGCACCTCCTGGAACTGGTCCAAAGTGTCGCGCTGGAATTTGCCCTTCAGCAGGCGCTGCCGGATTTTTGCCGCTGCGGCAAAGGGGTCGGGAGCGGATTTCATCTTGTGGCGCTCCCACCAGCACCTGTTGTTGATGACAAAGGTGTAAAAGACATCGGAGCCGATGTAAAACGAATCATGGGTCTCCAGCAGGGTCTGCCAGCGCGGCTCGGTTTTCTTCAGAATGGCCCGGGCCAGCAGCATGCCGGTCGCCTTGCCGCCGATCAGCCCGGTTCCCACCATCCGTTTGCCGATGGCGACCAGTTCACCGAGATCGAAATACTCTTCGCACAGCTTCGCCACCTTGTCGTTGCGGGTGACGATCATGCGGATCAGCTGGCGGCGATGGGCCCTGCTCCGTTCGCTCGCCGCCCCGTCATCACCCGCGGTGCAGCAGGCCTGCGCCTCGCCCAGAATACGGGCCCAGGCATCTTTGAGCACGATTTTACAGTCAATCCAGGGCTGCGGGGTGGCGGCAAGGATCTCCGCGACAATGACGCTGCTCGTCACCGGGGTGAAGTCGATGCCGTCCAGCGCATGCAGCATGTACATGGTCGGGGTCTGGCGGCCCAGCACCTTGAGCGGCAGCAGATAGTATCTGCCGTTGCTGCAATAGAGATCAAGCACCACCTGGGCGGTGCGATGAATCGGCTGGACAGAGAGCGGGGTGTGGGAGTTGCGCAGCAGGGAGAAGTAGGCGACCGTGTCGGCGTTGTAGAGATAAGGACAGGCCAGCTTGAAAAAATTGCCCAGCATCCGGTCGCTGTACCAGTCCGCCGCCAGTCCGGAAAGACAGTCAAAGACATAGCAGGCGCCGCGACCATATTCGCCGATGACATTGAGAATCTTCGTGATGAACTGTTCAAAGCCGGCGGCGGGCTGAAGGGTAAAAATGTCGGGCTCGAATTCCTCCGGCACCAGGGGCTGATGGCCGGCAAAACGGAAATAGACGAGATTTTTCCCGTCAAGATGGGCGCAGCGGCAGAAGGCGCGGACGAACGGCCGCTGATCCTCCACGCTGTCAACCTGCCAGACGACATTGTCCCCGGCCAGGATCCCCTGCAGGATCTCGTCCAGGGACTCTATTCCGGAGCTGAACAGCGGTTTTCCCTGTTGTGCCGCCATGTTTCTCTCCCACCGCAGGGATCATTCCACCGGATCCCGATCGAATGATCCCCTCTCTTCAGTGTAGAATACCGGATCGGATCAGACAATACCCTGGTCGATCATGGCATCGGCCACCTTGACAAAGCCGGCGATGTTGGCGCCGTCCACATAGTTGATATAGCCGTCCTCATGCTTGCCGAAGCGGACACAGGATTCATGGATGTTGATCATGATCTGGTGCAGCTTTTCATCCACCTCCTTGCGGCTCCAGGAGGTGCGGATGCTGTTCTGACTCATCTCCAGACCGGAGGTGGAAACGCCGCCGGCATTGGCCGCCTTGCCCGGTCCGTAGAGGATCTTTGCCTTCTGGAAGACACGGACCGCCTCGGGCCTGGTGGGCATATTGGCGCCCTCGCCAACGGCGATGCAGCCGTTTTTAACCAGGGTTTCCGCGTCATTGGCATCGATTTCGTTCTGGGTGGCACTGGGGAAGGCGATGTCGCAGCGCACTTCCCACGGCCATCTCCCCTCCACATAGGTGCAGCCTTCCAGATGCTCGGCACACTCCCGGATACGGCCGCGGCGCACGTTCTTGATCTCGGCGACAACCTTGAGATCCTCGCTGGTGAAGCCCTTCTCCTTGACAACATAGCCGTTGGAATCGGACAGGGTGACCACCTTGGCGCCCAGCTCCAGCAGCTTTTCCGCGGTGAACTGGGCGACGTTGCCGGAGCCGGAAATGGTGCAGACCTTGCCCTCGATGAGCATGCCGCGGGTGCGCAGCATCTCCTGGACAAAATAGACACAGCCGTAACCGGTGGCCTCGGGCCGGATCAGTGAGCCGCCCCAGTTGAGACCCTTACCGGTAAGTACGCCGGTAAACTCGTTTTTCAGCCGTTTGTACTGGCCGAACATGTAGCCGATCTCCCGGCCCCCCACTCCGATGTCGCCGGCCGGTACGTCGGTGTTCTCGCCGATGTGGCGGAAGAGTTCGGTCATGAAGCTCTGGCAGAACTTCATCATCTCCCGCTCGGACTTGCCCTTGGGATCGAAATCAGAGCCGCCCTTGCCGCCGCCCATGGGCAGGGTGGTGAGGCTGTTTTTGTAGACCTGCTCGAAGGCGAGAAATTTCAGGATGCCCAGGTTGACACTGGGATGAAAACGCAGTCCGCCCTTGTAGGGACCGATGGCGCTGCTCATTTCAATCCGGTAACCGGTGTTGACCTGCACGTCACCGTTATCGTCAAGCCACGGCACCCGGAAGATGATCACCCGTTCCGGCACGACCATCCGTTCGAGGACCTTTTCCTTCATGTATTTCGGGTGTTTTTCCAGATAGGGGAAAAGCGACTCCACCACCTCGCGGACTGCCTGGTGGAATTCCACCTCCCCAGGGTTCTTGCGGACAACATCGGCCATGAATTCATCGACACTTTTCATCTGCATTTTCCTTTTTGGTTTTCGTTGACAATCAGGCCGCCGTCCCTGCCGGTCACACATCATGGACGGCAGACCCTGAAGGAAGAGAAAACGGCAACCATCTGCCGGATAACAGCAAAGCCCGGTACACCGATCCGGCAATTGCTTGCCGGATCGGTGTTACATAGTATGCCGCGGCCGATTTTTCAACTGTTAAAATGCTGATTTTATGTGACTCAAGGCACCAAAAGAAATTGCTATTCGGCAATTTTGCCAGCATACAAAAAGACGGATCATTCGGCAATCGGCAAATCGCCCGAGAAAATCTTTGCAATGATTGCCGGAACCCGTCTCCATCGCCCTTTCGGGGAGATATCCGGCCCGGCCCCTTCCTTACCATTTCCGGCAATTTTGCCTTTTTTCCGTTTACAAAGCGCGGGACTTGCCTTTATATTTTTTTCCATGAGTGACAAAACGGAAAAAAAAGAACTGGCCATTCTGCGACTCCTGCAAAAAAATGAAACGCCGTTGTCCAGCGCCAAGATCCTCGAACATCTCCAGGCCATGGGCCAGGAGGTTAGCGAGCGCACCATCCGCCATTATTTCAAGATCCTGGACGAAAAAGGGCTGACTGAAAATCTCGGTAAAAGAGGACGGGTGATTAGCCCGCTGGGACTGAAGGAGTTGAACAAGGCCAGGGTGTATGACAAGGTGGGCTTTCTGGAGACGAAAATCGACCAGCTGACCTATCGGATGACCTTTGACCTCACCCGCAGAAGCGGCAGCGTCATCGTCAACATCAGCCTTATCGACAAAGAGACCCTGGCCCGCACCGCCCATCTCATCTGCCAGGTGTATGAGGCCGGCTACTCCATGGGGGCGATGATGGGCCTTTTCCGGCCGGGCGAGAGGGTAGGCGACATGGTTATACCCGCCGACATGATCGGCTTTGGCACGGTCTGCTCCATCACTCTGAACGGAGTGCTGCTCGCCCACGGCGTGCCGATCCACTCAAGCTTCGGCGGCCTGCTCGAACTGCGCAACCGCAAACCGGTGCGTTTCGTGGAAATCATCAAGTATGACGGCACCAGTCTCGATCCGCTGGAGGTCTTCATCCGCAGCGGCATGACCGATTATGCCGGGGCGATCAGAAACGGCAACGGCCGCATTGGCGTCGGCTTCCGCGAGGTTCCCGCCGACAGCCGCGACCGGGTCATCGATCTGATCGAAAAATTGAAGGATGCGGGCCTGGGGGGATTTCTGCTGGTCGGTTGGCCGGGACAGCCCTTGCTCGAGATCCCGGTGCAGGAAGGACGAACAGGTATCGTTGTCATCGGCGGACTCAATCCGGTCGCCATTCTCGAAGAAACCGGGACCCGCATCAAGTCCCGGGCCATGGCCGGCCTGGTCGAATATGAGCGCCTGTTCCATTACGCCGAAATGGCGGAACGGATCCGCATCCTGTGAGCTGATCCCTTACCGGAAACGTTCAGCAATGCCGCGCCAGGCGCCATCGCACACCGCGTCAACAGAACGCGATGCATCAAGCACCATCACCGGAATCCCCTCTTCCCCCAGATAATCAAGAAAGCGGCCGTACTCCGCCGCCATCCGCGCCAGTCTCAGCGGAGACTCATGCCAGGCCCGGGGCCGTCGCGTCCGCTGCAACTTCTGCTGCAACCGCTCCTCTGCCACGGCGGCCGGCAGCCGCAGATAGAAATAGAGATCCGCCGGCAGCCGCCCGCTCAGCCCCGCGAGAATCGCCACC
>CAZUZJ010000183.1:0-5650 GCA_964624225.1 uncultured Desulfobulbia bacterium
TCGGCGGCAGTATCTCGCTCCGGCCGGTTGCGCAGCCGGATGTCCGCTTCCAGGTTGCTTAATCGGTTTTCCCATTTAACAATGTGCTGCAGGATGGTCCGGGCGTTTTTGTGAATATTCTGCATTGCCAGGGCAAGGGCGCTGTGGTCGATGCCAAGCACGGTCAGCACGGATCGGTAGTGGTCGATATCCACATCGCCCCACTGTGCGGCGATGCGTTCGTCGGCAAGTATCTTCCAGGCCGCGCTGCGTGCCTGCTGAAAAAGGGTTTTGAGAAAATTAATGGTCGCTGCTGCTTGTTGGGTCACGGGGATTGGTTGCAAAGAGTGTGAAAAAACGATGATGGTTTGACAGATGTTGACGGCCACTATATACCATAATCGGTAATGAGAAAATGGGAAAAAATCTTTGTCATATGAAGCCGTTGCATGATTCGGCAGAGAGAGGGCGGTCGGAGCTCGACAAAAAATACCGCGCCCGCCGGGCGTCGAGCGCGGATGAACAAGAAGAGCATAAGGGGGAAGAAGGAAATGGAGCCATTGCCCAGCTCTCTGCCGTGGCGTCGCTCGTCAAGGAAAACATCCGGCTCATTGATGCGGAGATCCAGACCTGTTGAGCCGAGCTGCGCAAGATCGGTTCCGTGACCACTGAACTGGTCGAGCTGGCCGGCAGCCTGCGGGAGCTGGTGGAAAAATTCCGGATCGTCTCCTGAGAGGCTGCGGATGGAGAGGTGGCGGTTCCCCGTTTTTTTTAGTCAGGGTCGGCCCAGGCCTCACGGATGTGGAGGATGGCGTCGATGTTGGCGAGGAAGATGTCGAGCAGCTCCGGATCGAAATGTTTGCCCCGGCCTTCGCGGAGGATGGCAAGGGCCTGCTCCACCGGAATGGCATCCTTGTAAACCCGGTTGGTGGTCAGTGCGTCAAAGACGTCGCAGATGGCGGCGATTCTCCCTTCTATGGGGATCTCCTTTCCCCGTAATTTTCGCGGGTAACCAGTGCCGTCGAACTTTTCATGATGGGTGTAGGCGATGGAGGCCCCCAGGCGCAGCAGCTCCGATTTTGCCTCGGAGAGAATGCGGTAGCCGATCTCCGGATGGAGCTGAATGATGCGAAACTCCGCGTCGGTCAGGCGACCTGGCTTCAGCAGGATGGTGTCCGAGATGCCGATCTTGCCGATATCATGGAGGGGGCTGGCCAGCCTGATCTGTTCGCATTCCTTTTCCCGCAGGCCTGATTTGCGCGCCAGCAGCTGACAGTAATGGCTCATGCGCATGGTGTGCTGGGCGGTTTCATTGTCGCGAAACTCTGCTGCCTTGCCCAGGGTCATGATGGTTTCTTCCCGCGCCAGGTGGAGTTCCATGGTGCGATTGGCAACCAGTTCCTCCAGCTGCTGGTTGTATCTGTTGTTCTCGATTTCCAGCTCCCGGCGATGCAGGGCATTGGCGACATTGATGACCAGCTCATTCATCTGCACCGGTTTGATGATATAACCGTAGGCCCCCATTTCCAGGCAGTTGATGGCCACGTCCCGGTCATCAACCCCGCTGATCATCAGCACGGCCAGGTCGGTGTGCTTGACCCGGACCTTTTCCAGCAGTTCGATACCGCTCATCTCAGGCATATTGATATCGGAAAGCATCAGGGAGAACGGCTGTTTTTTAAGCAGATCGAGGGCCTGGCGGCCATTGTTGGCGGCGTGGCATTCATAGCCCGCATAGGTCAGCAGGCGGGTGAAGGTGTCACAGATGACGTCTTCGTCATCAACAAGAAGAATACGGTGGGGAGTATTGATTCCATTCATAATGTAAAACTGTAGCAGCGGTTGTGACGAAATTCAAGGGAAATGAAGGAGCCGTGGCTACGGTCTTTTTCTTTTCCTTTTCCGGCAAACTTGACAAACGGTCGTGATCCGCATACCTTGGGAGGCGGTTCCGGCCTCAGTCGCCGGCGCTGGAAAACGACACGAGCGGTCACTTTGGTGTTATGATGGAATTGCTGTGTGAAAAATACAAGCAAAAAGTTGATTCTGACCGGGCAACATGTTCTCATCCGGCGGAGTACTGCCGTTTCCGGACATCGTGCATGATTCATTTTCTGGAAACGGAGAGAAAACGGGAAGAGCGTCAGGGTAAACAGGAAAAAAGGAATGGAGAAACTGAAATTTGATAAGGGCGGTGGGCTGCTGCCGGTCATCGCTCAGGATTATCGGACCGGCGAGGTGCTGATGCTGGCCTATATCAACGACCTGGCCCTGGCGCAGACCATCGCCACCGGCAAGGCCCACTACTGGAGTCGTTCCCGCCAGAAACTGTGGCTCAAAGGGGAAACGTCCGGTCACGTACAGATCGTCAGAGACATTCTTGTTGATTGCGATGAGGATACGGTCATTTACAAGGTTGAACAGCTGGGCGGCGCGGCCTGTCACAAGGGCTACCGCAGCTGTTTTTTTCGGCGTATGCAGGAGGGGAAACTGGTCGTCATTGACGAACCGCTTTTCGATCCCCGGGAGGTATATACAAAATGAAGCAAGTGAAGCTCGGCATTCCCAAAGGCAGTCTTGAAAAGGCCACCATCGAACTGTTCGCGAAATCAGGCTGGCAGATCAAGCTCTCTTCCCGCAACTATTTTCCCGAGGTGGATGACCCGGAACTGTCCTGTTCCATCTGCCGGCCGCAGGAGATGTCCCGCTATATTGAAAACGGCGTTCTCGATGCCGGCATTACCGGCAAGGACTGGATCCTGGAAAATGAGTCGGATGTCGTGGTGGTGGAGGACCTCGTCTATTCCAAGGTCAGCCGCAAACCGACCCGCTGGGTCATCGCGGTGCCCGGCGATTCGCCAATCCGCACCGTCGAGGACCTGCAGGGCAAGAAGATCGCCACCGAGCTGGTCAGTTACACCCGGCGCTTTTTTGCCTCAAAAAATATCGATGTGGAGATTGAGTTTTCCTGGGGCGCCACCGAGGCAAAGGTGGTATCCGGTCTGGCCGACGCCATTGTCGAGGTGACTGAAACCGAATCCACCATCCGCGCCCATGGCCTGCGGGTCATCCATGAGCTGATGACCTCCAATACCCAGCTCATCGTCAACAAGGTTGCCTGGACCGATCCCTGGAAACGGGAAAAGATCGAGAATATCGCCATGTTGCTTCAGGGCGCGCTCAAAGCGGACAAAATTGTCGGCCTCAAGATGAATGTGCCGGATGAGAAGCTCGAAGGGGTGATCGCCATGCTGCCCAGCATGAACGCGCCCACGGTGGCCCCCCTCTACAATAAGAAATGGTTTTCCGTGGAAACCGTCATCTCCGAGCACCAGGTGCGTGATCTGGTGCCGCGGCTGCTGAAGGCCGGGGCCGAGGGGATTATCGAGTATGCCTTGAACAAGGTGATCTGAGCATGGCTCTCTTTCAGGGTGGCGAGGCGGTGTTTGTCAAAAGCGTCCACAATACCTCCCAGTTGCCGCCCGCCGATCATGCGGAGATCGCCTTTGCCGGGCGCTCCAATGTCGGCAAGTCGAGCCTGATCAACCGGTTGCTGAACCGGCGCAATCTGGTCAAGGTCAGCGCCCGGCCTGGCAAGACCCAGAGTCTCAATTTTTTTGCCGCCGGCGAGCGGCTTTACCTCGTTGACCTGCCGGGCTACGGCTTTGCCAAGGTGCCGCGCCGGGTGCAGAATGACTGGAGGGGGCTCATTGCCTCCTACATGCTCAACCGGCCGAACCTGATCTGCGTGGTGGTGATCATTGATATCCGTCACGAGGTCAAGAACCAGGATCGTGACTTGGTGACCTGGTTGAAAACCGAAAAGATACCCTTGCTCCTGGTCTACACCAAGCAGGATAAATTAACCGCCAATAAAAGGGCGCAGCAGACCGCTCTGCTCGATGCCGGCTTCGGGATCGGTGCAAACGACCGGGTGCTGTTTTCCGCAAAAACAGGGGAGGGACGGGAAAATCTGATTTCCAGACTTGAACAGTTCGCCGAATAGTGGTTTATTGCCATATTGTGGCAGTGGCCGATTCCAAGTCATGCGCATCATTCGGGAATGGAGGCTCCTGGATGATCGGCAGGGCATTGCGACGAAAATTTTATGGGGGAGAGGTGACAATGCTTGCACAGTTTGTGGGAACTGAGGGAGAGAGTATGTCGTCAGAAGGAAAAGTCAGTTGCTGGAATATCATGCAATGCGGCAATGAGAAATGTTCCGCCCGTGAAAATGGAAAAGCCTGCTGGGAGGTGGCCGATGAGCTCGATGATTACCGGGCGGCCATGAATGTCTGTTCAGATTGTATCGTCTATCTCAGCATGCACCACAACGGGGTGCTCAGCAGGGAAGAGATTGACGAGATCCTGCAGAAAAAAGGGGTTTGTATTCTGCAGAAGAAATGCCACATGTAATGCTGTCAGCGCCGTGCGTCATCAGCCGCCCGCCATGTGGCGGCTGATGCACTTTCCCGTCCCCAACCGCCGCCGCCCGGCGTGCGGAGGATCAGGCGGTCTCCCTTTTTTGCCCGCAGGGTGACGATGCCGGGAAGTCTTTTCCTTTTGCCTTGCCTGGAAAAGATGTTTATTCCCCTCTTGCCGGGGAACCCGCCATGCAGACCATAGGGCGCCACCCTGCGCCGGTCGGTGAGCAGCGAGACATGACCGGCCGCAAGAAAACGGTAGACGCGAATGATGCCGTCGCCGCCCCGGTATAGTCCTTGCCCGTTTGATCCCCGCCTGATCGCGTATTTTTCCACCAGCAGCGGATAGCTGTGCTCCAGTGCCTCCACCGGTGTGTTCAGCGTATTGGTCATATGGGTGTGGATGGCAGAGAGCCCGGCGCTGCCCGGCCGACCTCCCATGCCGCCGCCAATGGTTTCGTAATAGGTAAACTGCTGGCCGGTGCGGTGATCGGTGCCGCCGATGGTGATGTTGTTCATCGAGCCGCAGCTTGCCGCCGGGATGATCTCTGGCGCCGCCTGGGCAAGGGCGCCGAACAGGACATCGACGATGCGTTGGGAGGTCTCGACATTGCCTGCCGCCACTGGTGCCGGTGGCAGGGCATGGAGCAGGGAGCCGGGCCGGGTGATGACCCGGATCGGTCGGAAGCTGCCCTGGTTGATCGGGTAGCCCTCGCCCATCAGGCATTGGAAGACGTAGGCGACGGCAGAGACAACCACCGCCTCGACGGTATTGAGGGGTGCGGCAATCTGGTCTGCCGAGCCGCTGAAGTCCGCGGTTGCCTCGTTGCCGGTGATTGTCAGGCGAACCCGGATGGCGAGTTTCTTGGGCGATACCCCGTTGCCATCGAGCCAGTCGCAGAATTCATAAGTGCCGTCCGGCAACTCGGCAATGGTGGCCCGCATCAGCTTTTCGGCATAGTGTTGCAGCTGGTCAAGCAGGGCAAGGATCTTTTCCTCGCCGCGTCGGGCAACGATTTCGAGCAGGCGGAACCGGCCCCGCTCCAGGGCCGCCCTTTGGGCTCGCAGGTCGCCCAGCCGTTCCTCCGGATTGCGCACCTGGCGGAGAAAACCGTTGATAAAGGCATCGTTCATTAACCCCTGCCGGACCAGCAGGGTAGGCGGAATCAGCACCCCTTCCTCGTCAATATGGCGGGAAAAGCCCATGGAGCCAGGGTTCTTGCCGCCCACGTCGGCATGGTGGGCAC
>CAZUZJ010000184.1:0-5642 GCA_964624225.1 uncultured Desulfobulbia bacterium
AACATCAGGAAAAAATGATGGTCCCGCAAAAACCGGCAAACCATGACGGACAGAAAGTGATAACGACGAGTTACAATGCACTGCCCGTCGGAATCGTGGCGTTTTCCGATTCCGCCAAAAAATGAAGAAAAACGCATCCGCCCGCGGCCGGCCGAAAAAATTATGTTTTACAAAGAGTGGCCGATCTGTTCACAATAGAATAAAGGAGCCAACCCGTGACACCTAGCGACATCTTTTACATTACCGCTTCGATCGGCATCGTCCTGCTTGTCGCAGTGCTTGTCCCGACCCTGGCCCAGATCAGGCGAACCGCCCGCAAGGCGGAAGAGACCCTGGCGGCCATCAACCAGGAGGTCGAACCGTTGCTCGCCAAGGCTACGGAGACAAGTTCCGAGCTGCAACTGCTCACCGTTTCTTTAAACGAGAAAGTCGAACAGGCTGACAGCATCATTGCTACCCTGCAGCAGACCGGCGAAACCCTGCTGTCCACGGCAAACATGGTCAAGAAGACGGTTACTCCAGTTATCGCCCAGATCGGCGGCATCTCCGCCGGTGTTGCGGCATTCTCCAGTTTTTTCAAGAAAAATGAACCCCCACCGGAAAGGAGGTATTTCGATGAATAGAGACGACTCATGCAATACAAGTGTGGCACTGGTATCTTTTCTGACCGGCACCCTCATCGGCGCCGGCATCGCCCTGCTCGTCGCCCCGCGCACCGGGGAAGAGACGCGGCGAATCATCCGGGACTACGGCCATGACATGGCGGACAAAACCGGGAAATTACCCGAACAGATGAAAGGATCGGCTGAACATGCCATGGAGCGGGGCCGGGAGATGATCGAAAGGGGCAAAAAGATGATCAACCGGGGCACCGATCTGATCAATCATGGCAAGGAGTATCTTGACGAAAAAAAACAGGCGCTGAGCGCCGCCATTGAAGCAGGGAAGGAGGCAATGGAGCAGGAAAAGGAAAAGCTCTCCGCCTCTTTTGACGATTGATTCCGTGAATCGGAAAACGGGCCGGGATCGCAGCAGGCACTGCGCATCCCGGCTGACGGCCGGACGGAATTCACATCCCCTCCAGCATCCCGCCCCAGTTCAATTTGCACCGCAGAATATCGAAGTACCCCTTCTGCGGTGAACAGATAAGGCGGAGCGGCTTTTCCGAGGTAACAACATCAAGATTGTCCGCTTCCCGCATGTCCCAGGCGAACTGTCCGTCAACAATCACCTTGACGTCGGCAGCGGCCCCGGCCAGCCGGGTACATAACCGGACTGCGGCGGGCAGCAGCACCGGACGACTTTCCAGCATAAAAGGGCAGATCGGCGTTACCATGACTGCGGCCAGGCCGGGATGGACAATGGGGCCGCCGGCCGAAAGATTGTAGGCGGTGGAGCCGGTCGGGGTGGAGAAGATAAGACCATCCGCCTTGTAGGTATTGAGATATTCACTGTCCACCCAGGTGCAGAGCCGCACCAGCCGGTCGATGGTGCCCTTGCTGACAACAACGTCATTGAGGGCATGGCGCCAGGGGCTGGCGGTACCATTGCTCCGCAGCCTGACCTTGAGCATAATCCGCTCTTCAATCACCGCCGATCCGGCAAGAATGGCCGCAAACGCCTGCTGCCACTCACTTTCCGCCACCTCGGTCAGAAAACCGAGATTGCCGAGATTCACTCCCACCACCGGCACCTGACACTGACTCGCCTCCTCAGCCACATGCAGCAGGGTGCCATCGCCGCCGAGGATAATGAGTATATCGAGTTCCGGATCGATAACATCGATAACGGAGGTCACCGCACGTTCGGTAAACCAGGCGACCATCTCGCGGACGAGAATCCTGGCCTGTTCCGAATCCTTTTTCAGGATGATGCCGACTTTTCGTATCTGCATGCCCCTGATTCAGACCAGCCTGCCGAGTTCTTCCGATCGCCTGGCGGCTGCCTCGACGGCAGTCATGACGCCGGCCTTGAAGCCGGCCTTTTCCAGCTCATGAAGGCCTGCAATGGTGGTGCCGCCCGGCGAGGTGACCATCGCCTTGAGTTCGGCCGGGTGCTTGCCGGTTTCCATGGCCAGCCGAACTGAACCAAGCACCGTCTGCAGCACCAGCAGTTCCGCATCATGGCGGTTGAGCCCCATCTTGACGCCGCCGTCAACCAGGGAGTCGATGAACTGAAAGACATAGGCCGGACCGCTGCCGCTCAGCCCGGTGACGGCGTCCAGATAATTCTCCGGCAGAATGACCGAGCGCCCAACCGCGGAAAAAATCCGTTCAGCGATCTCCAGATCCTCACGGCTTGCCGCACTGCCCCCGCTCAACGCCGAAGCACCCTCGAGCACCAGGGCCGGGGTGTTGGGCATGACCCGAATGACCCGACAGCCAGGCGCCAACCGTTTTTCCATGAACGCGATGGGAATGCCGGCGGCAATGGAAATCACCAGATGCCGGGCAGCAAGCCAGCCCCGGCATCCGTCCAGCAAAGCCCCCATGATCTGCGGCTTCACCGCCAGGATGATGATCGCACACTCCGCCAGGGCTTCAGGGGAGGAGGTCACCCAGACGCCATATTCCTTTTCCAGCAGACTCCGTCGTTTTTCATCCGGATCAACCGCCAGGATATCAGCGCTGCCGGCAAGCCCTGCCCTGGCAATTCCCTTAATAAGAGCCTCGGCCATGCGACCGCCGCCGAGAAAACCGATTTTGCCCTGCAATTTCATTGTATCATTCCTGATTATTGGATGCAGGGCTCCGCAAGGACCGCAAAGACACCGGACGCCATCCTGCACCATGGTCGTGCCCGCCATGGGCGTGATCGTTTACGGCAGGGATTCCTCTCTCCCCCCCGCCAGCTGCCACAAGACAGTAGCGAAAATATGAGGCAAAGGCAAGGATGATCTTACCCGCGGGGATCTGACGGGAATGTGAGAAGCGGGAAAGGGCCGTTGCCGCTCCTGAGAAAAAAAGGCGGGCGTCCGGCGCGGACCGCGGTCGGCAGCGAACAGGGAGAGACCGAAAGCGTATTCAGCCGCTCCCCGCTGCCACGATCAGAGTGGCGCCGGCGCGCCGGTGGCGGTGGGGACAACCCGCGCGGGAAACAGCAGGGGCAGAATCCTGTTGCCGGCCGCCATGGTGCTCATGACAACCTTTTCCAGGACGTTTTCTTCACCGTTGCCGGCAAGAGTGACCAGTTGCCAGCACTCCGGATGATCGATGATTTCCTTCATCAATTCGAGATGCTGGGCATGCCCGGCTCGGACCGCCCTGACATGGCCAAGCAACGGGAAACCGAGCAGGGCGAGGTCGCCGATGAGATCAAGAATCTTGTGACGAACAAACTCATTGGAAAAACGAAGCCCTTCGGAGTTGAGGATAGCGCCGTGATCGATGACAATGGCGTTGTCCAGCGAGCCGCCAAGGGCCTTGCCGTTGCGGCGCAGATACTCGACCTCGTGCAGAAAACCGAAGGTGCGGGCCGAGGCGAGTTCCTTGACAAAGGTATGGCTGGTGACGTCCATAACAAAGGTCTGCCGGCGGATCAGCGGGTGGTCGAATTTGATTTCCCCGCTTACCTTGAAGCCATCGTACGGCTCGATCCGCAGGATGGTCTCGCCGTTGCGCAGTTCCAGCGGCCGGGTGATTTTCAGCAGCAGCCGTTTCTCTTTCTGCCGTTGCCGACCGGCCTTGAGGAGCAGGTGGACAAAGGGCGAGGCGCTGCCGTCCATGATCGGCACCTCGTCGTTATCGAGTTCAATCAGGACGTTGTCGATACCGATGCCGGCAAGGGCAGCCAGTAGATGCTCGGTGGTGGAGACCTCGGCGCCGTCTTTGGCGATCGTCGTCGCCAGCACGGTATTGCTGACCCGACTCAGGAGCGCCGGGATAACGGCCCTGTCGGTACGATCGGTGCGCACAAATCGTATACCGGTATTGGCCGTCGCCGGCTTGACCACCAGTTTGACCGCTTTCCCGGAATGAAGTCCGATGCCGGCAAAGCTGACCTCTTTCTTAATCGTGTGCTGCCATGTATCCATGAGATTCACAATATTTTGCTCCGCGCCTGTAATGCCGACCTCGAATCGTTCGGACACTCCTGGAGGCACTCCCCGATTGCCCTGAAATGGAAACAACCGGCACGGTATTTTTTATCAGAATACCATCAGCCAAGCTGATGCCAGAAAAACACACGACAAACAATGCAAAAACAAAGCCGTAATACAAGAAAAAAAATAAACTCCATGAGAACAGTCAGTTAAAAAAAAGGGGGCGTCGGTCATCCAGCCGGCAAGCCCAAAATTCCGTTGCAAAAAAAACACATTATGGGATTTTTTCCATGCACTCAGGAGACTGTCGCAAGCCTGGCAAGCACAAAGGCATCGAAATCCGCCTCAGGTCGCAGCTCCATGCGGAGGGCATAAAGGGGAAGTGGCAATTGCGCCTCCCGCAGTTTGACAAGATCCTTTTCAGTGGTGATGAGGGCGTCGCCGGAAAAGCCGGCAATCCGTTTTTTTAAAAATTTCAGCTCAGGGGCAAGATAACGGCAATGATCGCGGAAACCCTGAAAGCCCTTGGTCCGCAGTCCGGCCAGCTCCAGGCTGCGCGCGAAGCAAGCGGGTTGAGCCAGTCCGCAGAAGGCAAAATACGTCATCGCCCGGGCCTGGGTCAGGGACAGTTCTTTTCCCTGCGCATCGATGAGGGAGAGGGGACGATACTCGGCCGAAAACACCGGGATACCGGGGAATTTCTTCGTCAATGCCCGGCTGATTGCGGCAAAGCGCTGCCGGTTGGCATCGTTGACCCCGGTCAGGATAAAGGCGTGGGCCCGGGCCAGGGCTTTGAGGGGCTCCCGCATGTCGCCGCCGGGAAAAATCCGATTATTGCCGAGAAAACTCTCCACCCCGAACAGCACCAGATCGACATCGCGCTGCAGAGCGAGATGCTGAAAGCCGTCATCGAGAATGACGGAACGGGCGCCAAGGCGCTCCACTGCCCAGCGGCCGCCTGCACTCCGTTTTCTACTGGTCAGCACCGGCACCCCGGGCAGATTCTCCGCCATATAATAGGGTTCATCGCCGGCGGAACGCGCATCAAGCAGCAGTGAAGCGCCGTCGGAGACCACATTGACCTTTTCCTTTGCCCTGCCGTCGTAGCCCCGACTGACAATGACCGGCGACCGATCGGCCAGCAAACGGGCGAGATGGATGGTCATCGGCGTTTTGCCGGTGCCGCCCAGGGTCAGATTGCCGACACTGATCACCGGCACCGGCAGCCGCTGCCGCGACAGAAGCCCCCTGCCGTACGCCCAGGCCCGCAAAGCCATGGCAAGACCGTACAAGGGAGAAAGCGGCCGACCGAAGGCGAACAGCATCTGTAAATGCTCACTCATGAAAGCACCTCTCCGATCAGATCAAGATAGCGATCGTTAACCCCCTGCCGGGCCACGACAAAGGCGCGGGCCGTGGCGCCCCGCGCTTTACGCAGTCCCTCATCGGCCAGCAGACGGTTGACCTTCTCCGCCAACTCTTCAGCATCCGTCACCTCTTCGGCGCAGTCCTCCGCCATCATCTCTTCCACCACATCGGCAAAATCCTCCATGTGGACGCCGAAAAAGACCGGCACCCCGAAAACAGCCGGCTCCAGCGG
>CAZUZJ010000185.1:0-5634 GCA_964624225.1 uncultured Desulfobulbia bacterium
GCGAGTTCGGCCCGGTGTTCTTCAAAAAATGCGATGACCGCCTCGGCCCGTTCCGCCCGGTTGAGGCAGCCGGCCATGGTGCGCAGGGCGGCGTAGAAGGCCCCCCGCTTTTTTCCGAAATCACCGTAATCGAGCACCACCACCGGGATGCCGGTCTTTTCCTCCAGTTCCCGCGGGTCGTGTCCCATGCCGGCAAATGTCCTGAAGATGAGCTGTGGGGCCGGGTCAAGCCCGACAATCAGTTCCGGATTGTCCTGGCCGCGGGAGCGCCCGAAGAGAGGCAGGTCGGTCAGCTGTGGATTGGCAAGGGCGTATGGCCGGGACAGATACCGATCAGTCCGGGATTCTGCGTCATCGACCGCCACGGCCAGATCCTCGGCATTCAGATAGGTGAGCAGTCGCAGGCAGCCGGGGCCGGAACAGATGACCCGGCTCACCTCGGCGGCAATCGTCATCGACCGGCCGGCGGCATCGGTGACGACGCGGCTCGGGGCGGCGGCGAGACGGTCGGCCGGCAGGATGGCCAGCAGCAGAATAAGAAGAACACGGGGCAGTAAGGGAAAGCGCATCTGATTGTCGGTAGAGGTCAGGGAGACAGGGTGGTAGTGCTACTTTTTTAATATTCGTAATATCGGCGGCAGGCTACCCGGTCTGTCTTGAAAAAGCAAGGCAAAAGTGGGGGGCGGCAACGGAATCAAAAAATCGGTGTCTTTCCGACCAGCAGGAGTGGTAAAATAGAGACGCATTCCGTTTGTGGTGAGTGGTAACCCGAAATGGTGAAGGAGCAATCGCATGAATCGACGGCAATTCATTAGAGACGTCTTTCTCTGGTCAGCCGGGCTCACCCTGGCGGTGCCCCATTTCCGCATTGGCCCGGCGGCTCTGGCGGCGACAGGACCCGGGGCCATGGTGAGCGTGGCCCGTGGTGAGGAATATGCCTCCCTCGTCACCAGGGTATTGGAACCCCTGGGCGGCATGGCGGCCTTTGTCCGGCCCGGCGATCGGGTCGTGATCAAGCCCAATATCGGCTGGGACCGCAACCCGGACAAGGGGGCCAACACCCATCCCCTGGTGGTGCAGGCCCTGGCGACCCTTGCAATCGGGGCCGGGGCGAAAAAGGTGCAGGTCTTTGACCGGACCTGCAACGAGGAGCGGCGCTGCTATGCCAGCAGCGGCATTGAAGAGGCGATCCGCGGCCTCGATGACCGCCGGGTGCGCATCGAACACATCGATTCCCGCAAGTTCGTCCCGGTCCGCATCTCCCGCGGGAAGGTTCTGAGCGAGTGGGAGATCTACAAGGACGCCCTGGACTGCGACTGTTATATCAATGTGCCGGTGGCCAAGCATCACGGTCTTTCCCGCCTTACCCTCGGGCTCAAGAACACCATGGGGGTGATCGGCGGCAACCGCGGCCGGCTCCACCATGATCTTGGCCAGAGTCTGGCCGATCTCGCCACCGTGGTGCAGCCAAAGCTGACCATTATCGACGCCTCCCGCATTCTCCTCCGCAACGGACCCCAGGGCGGTGATATCGCTGATGTGAAAAAGACCGACACCCTGATTGCCTCGACCGATCCGGTGGCGGCCGACGCCTATGCCACCACCCTTTTCGGCATGCAGCCGGAGGAGATCGAATCGACGGTGGCGGCTTATCGCATGGGCCTTGGCGAGATGGACCTGGCCCGCATCCGGGTGCGGACCGTCTGATGGGGAGCCCGGCACGCCGTCCCCCCTTGCTCGCCCCCTGGCGCCGGGCCGGTCAGCTTTTTTTCTTTGTCCTGTTTGTCGTCCTCTTCATCAAGACCGATTACGCCGGCAGCGATGAGCTGAGCTGGGCGGTCAACATCCTCTTCCGGATCGATCCGCTCCTTGCCTTCTCCGTCTGGCTGGCCGGCAAAACCGTAGTCGCCCTCATGCTCCCGGCCCTGCTGACCCTTCTGCTGACCCTGTTCTTTGGCAGGTTTTTCTGCGGGTGGATCTGTCCCATGGGCAGCCTGATCGATGCCGGCCGCCTTCTTTTTCCGTCCGGGGAGATGGCGGTCGCTCCGGCCTGGCGCCGGGTCAAATATGTCCTGCTCCTCTTTCTCCTGGTTGCCGCGGCCGGCGGTCTGCCGCTGGCCGGCTATGTCGATCCCTTCGCCATCCTGGTGCGGGGGCTGACCTTTGCCCTCTATCCGGCCCTTGATCATGGCCTCACTTCCTTTTTTACCTTCACCTACCAGCAGGGCGGCGAGTGGCTGCAGGGCATTACCGAGCCGGTTTACGGTTTTCTCCGGGATGTTGTCCTGCCTTTTCGGGCCAAGGTCTACTCTCTGGCGATATTTTCCCTGCTCCTGTTCCTGGCCGTCATCTGGCTGAGTCGGCTGACCCGACGCTTTTTCTGCCGGAACCTCTGCCCCCTCGGCGCCCTGCTCGCCCTCTTTGCCCGCTTTGCCCCCTTGCGTCTGCAGGGAGGCGCGAGCGCTCTCTGCGGCAGGTGCCGGCAGTGCCGCGAGATGTGCCGGATGGGAGCCATTGATGAGGAGCGGCGCATCGACCCGGCCGAATGTATCCTCTGTCTCGACTGCCTGGATCACTGCCCGGCCGCCCGCATCGGTTACGGCCGCCCCGGCCGGGCGGCCCTTGCGCCGGCGCCGCTGCTTTCCCGGCGGGCCTTAGCCGCCACCGCGACATCGGGCATGCTGTTGCCCCTGGTCCTGCCGACCCGGCCCCATGCCCGTCAGCCTGATCCGGGCCTCATCAGGCCGCCCGGCGCCCTGGCGGAACAGGAGTTCCTCGGCCGCTGCGTCCGTTGCGGCGAATGTATGAAGGTATGCATCGGCAACGCTCTCCACCCCGCCTGGCTTGAGGCCGGGTTTGAGGGGATCTTCACCCCGCGGTTGCTCGGTCGCATCGGTTACTGTGAGTATAACTGCACCCTGTGCGGCCAGGTCTGCCCGAGCGGCGCCATTCGTACCCTGACCAGGGCGGAAAAACACCGCATCGTCATCGGCCGCGCCCATTTCGACAAAAACCGCTGTCTGCCCTATGCTGACGGTGTTCCCTGCATCGTCTGCGAGGAACACTGCCCGACCCCGGACAAGGCGATCAGGTTCCGGGAAGCCACGGTGCTCAACAGCCGTGGAGAAAGGGTGACCCTGCGACAGCCTTATGTCGTCGAAGAGCTCTGCATCGGCTGCGGCATCTGTGAAAACAAGTGTCCGCTGCCTGGGTATGCGGCGGTCATTGTCACTGCCGCAGGTGAAAGTCGGCATCCGCTGCATCGCCTGTCCGGTTACTGATAACCTGGGCCCACCTGCCGCTGGCAGGATTTTTTCCGGGTTACCCTTGCGGATAAAGGGCATTGACAGGGGTTTGGAATTTGTCTATGCTGATGAACTGAATCGATCTTCATTTCCCTTGACTCGGACTCTTTTCCCCCTTCGCGTTCCATGATTATGGGCAAAAAAATCAGAAGAATTCTGGTGGTGGACAACAATACCGTTGTCCTGCGTCTGATGGGCCACATGCTTGAGGAGATGGGCTATGCGGTGCGCACTGCGGCCGACGGCCTGTCCGCCCTTGACGTGCTCGCCGATTTTCCCGCGGATGTCGTGTTTGTCGATCTGGTCATGCCCAAGATCAGCGGGGAAAAACTCTGCCGTATTCTGCGCAGCATGCCGGAACGACGCAAAACCTATATTGTTATCTTTTCCGCCATCGCGGCGGAAGAGCAGATCGATTACCAGGCCTTCGGCGCCGATGCCTGTATTGCCAAGGGTCCCTTCAAGCAGCTCCGTGAGCATGTGCAGACCGTGCTGGAGCGGGCCGCCGCCGGCAGCTCGGCGGACCAGCCGCCCCGGGCCGGCGAGGTCATCGGTTCGGACCGGATCTTCGAACGGGAGATCACCAAGGAGTTGCTTGCCTCCCGTCGCCATTTCGAGATCGCCCTGAACCGGATTTCCGACGCCTTTCTCGAACTGACCCCGGAAGGCAAGGTGGTTTATGTCAACGTCGCCGCCTGCCGCCTCTTCGGCAAGCCTGAGGAAAAGCTGCTCTCCTCCTATTTTGTCGAACTTTTTCCCGAGGGAGAGCGCCGTCTCATCCATGACTTTCTTGTTGATCTCGATGCCGAACCGGTTGTGCTCGGCGATACGCGGCCACTCCACTTCGGCCGGCGGGAAATTCATCTGGAAATGGCCGCGGTCAGCGATATGAATCAGCGCTTCGTCGTTGTCGTGGTACGCGATATCACCCAGTGCCGCCAAACGGAGGCGAAACTCCGTCATCAGCAGGAAAACCTTGAACGACTGGTGGCCGAGCGGACGGTGGAACTCATTGAGGCCAACGCCAAGCTGCAACGGGACATCGTCGAACGCCAGAAGCTCAACGAACAGAAGGAAGAGCTGATCGGCGAGCTGCAGGAGGCCCTGGCCAAGGTGAAGACCCTGAGCGGTTTTCTGCCCATCTGTTCCTCCTGTAAGAAGATCCGCGACGATAAGGGCTACTGGCAGCAACTGGAGGCCTATCTCGGCAAGCATTCCGGCGCCGAGTTCAGCCACAGCATCTGCCCCGAGTGCCGGAAGCAGCTCTATCCTGAGCTGGACAACACATGATGAAGCCGCAAAAGGTCTTTTTTGCCGTTCAGTTATTGCGACGCCATCGAACATAACCACCTTTCCCTCCTGTTGCCCTGCATCAACAAAAGTTTGCCAAAGGCAGGCTCTTCCGGTACCATCGGATGAGTTATGCAGATCCGGACCCGTTTCATCATCTCCATCAGTGCGGTGGTCGTCATCTCCTACGGGATCACCTTTTACCGCACTTCCGGTTTCCAGGAGGAACTGGTGGTGGCCCAGGCCGCCAGCCAGGCGCGTATGCTCTTCACCCAGCTGCGGCTGACCCGCCAGTGGGTGGCCGACCATAACGGCCTCTTTTTCGTCCAGCGACCGGGGGTGGAGGCAAGTCCCTTTCTCGATGATCCGCAGATTCGCACGGCGGACGGCATGATCCTGGTCAAACGCAACCCGGCCATGGTCACCCGCGAGCTCTCCCAGTACGCGGCCCGTGAAGGCTTCGGTCAGTTCCGGGTCACCAGTCTCCAGCCCATCAATCCGCGCAATGCCCCGGACGATTTTGAACAGCAGAGTCTGCAACGTTTTGCCGACGGGGTAAAGGAGATTGTCGCCATCGAGGAGGCGGAAGGGGGGAGACGGCTGCGCTTCATCGCCCCCTTGATCATTGAGGCCTCCTGTCTGGAGTGCCATGTCGAGCAGGGCTACCGGGTCGGCGACATCCGCGGCGGCCTGTCCGTCACCATCCCGGTGGACTGGGCCTATGATCATATCCGCAAAAATAACCTCATGCTGCTTGCCATTGCCCTGGCGACCATCCTGGTCGTCTCCCTGACCCTGTTCTGGCTTGTCAATACCCTGGTGGTGCGGCGGGTGCATGTACTGGCCGGTCTGATGGACCGCTATCCCGGCGAGGCGGCCGGTGCAGCGGAGTGGCAGGAACTGCCGGGCGACAATGATGAGATCGGCCGGCTGGGCGAGAGGTTTCATGAGCTGTGCCGCCGGCTCGACCGCTCCCAGGAGGAGCTGCAACGCACCCGGGAACAGGTCTTTCAGGGCGAAAAGCTCGCCGCCCTTGGCC